>CAZDEM010000035.1:0-12721 GCA_964504315.1 uncultured Sulfurimonas sp. | reverse complement strand
TGTTTTTTATTCAGAATAAAATAATTCTAAAATTTCACGTTATCTTTCATGAAGCTTGTCGTGCAGCGGCTCAATATTGCTCATACACTCTAACGGATTATTCGAGAGTGCCTTTAATTTTTGGCCATCGCTGTAAAACCATTCACCAAATTTTGTTTCCCTGGGTGATGTCGGTAAAACTTTATCCTCTGCATCTATTCCGTCTATTAAGGATTTTGCTGTTTCTACAAATCTTGTTAATTCTATTTCTGCAGTTTCTAAACTTTTTAAAGTTTCATCCTTTTTCATTTACGTCCCTATCTCTAATATAATTAATGATTATAGTCCTATCTATATTAAAGCAATATAAAAACAATAAACTTTTATATTGTTTCACGTGAAACACGTTAAGAAAATGATGATTTCTCATCATTTTTAGTGTTGGAACCGCAGGCGATGTCCGAAGGACCGATGAGGACTTACCAGATTATAAGGCAAGCAAGATATAATTATACTATGAATTATTTTGCAAAAAGAATCATCCCATGCTTGGATGTAAAAGATGGACGCGTCGTCAAAGGCGTGAATTTTGTAGGACTCAAAGATGCAGGTGACCCGGTAGAAGTTGCGCGAAGATATAACGAAGAGGGTGCTGATGAGCTTACTTTTTTGGATATTACAGCTTCATCTGACAATCGCGATACTATAGTTGATATAGTTGCCGAAGTTGCACGTGAAATTTTTATACCTCTTACTGTAGGTGGAGGTATTCGCAAGCTTGACGACATTTACAAGCTTTTAAATGTCGGCTGTGACAAAGTAAGTGTAAATTCCGCAGCTATAAAAAGACCCGAATTGATAAACGAGGGTGCAAAACGCTTTGGCTCACAGTGTATTGTTACAGCTATTGATGTAAAAAAAACCGGTGATAAATACAATGTTTATCTTAACGGCGGGCGTGTAGATACCGGCATTGATGCTGTGGAATGGGCCAAAGAGGTAGTAGACCGCGGAAGTGGGGAAATCCTTTTAACTTCTATGGATGCAGACGGAACAAAAGCAGGCTTTGAGCTTAACATTACCGAACAAATCAGCCGTGCGGTACATGTACCGGTTATTGCCAGCGGCGGTGCAGGAACAATGGAGCATATAAAAGAAGCCTTTGAACACGGTGCCGATGCAGCACTTGCAGCTTCTATCTTTCATTATAAAGAAATAGATATCATGGATTTAAAACATTATCTGCATGAACAAAATATTCCGGTAAGATTATAAAGCAACTAGTTGCGTGAGCTCTCTGCTAAAGAGAACACAGCGTTAGCGTAAACAAAGGAATTACTTCCTTTGTTGTTAGAAATTATAAGGGAAAGGTTCCCTTGAATTTATGAAATAAATTGAAGGAATGAAATGATAATTTGTGCAGGAAACAATGAAACATTTTCTTTTGCAACCCCTATGGGAGTAGGGCTGGTTGAAACGGCAATAAACCTCACACGGCTGTGTCTCTTTGACAAACCGGAGTTTTTACTTTTTGTCGGAACTGCAGGAAGCTACGGCGAGAAAAAAATATTTGATATAGTAGAATCAAAAACTGCTGCAAATATTGAGCTGGCATTTTTAAGTAATGATGCATATACGCCGCTTGACAATGTAGTCACTACAAACACTACAAATAAAAAAGATATCGTTGTCAACTCATCAAACTATATATCGACAAACGAGACTTTGGCAAAAAACTTTTTGAAATTCGGTGTCGGTATAGAAAATATGGAATTTTTCTCCGTACTACGCGTTGCACAGGAGTTTAACATTCCTGCGGGCGGTGTTTTTTGTATAACAAACTATACTAACAAACAGGCGCATGAAGATTTTTTAAAGAACCATGACAAAGCAAAAGAGCTGCTCCATGAGCATGTCAAAAAACGTATTAAGGAATTAACAGCAAAATGAGTGAGCTAAAACCATCATTACTTGACTTCACACAAAAAGAGCTAACAGCGTTAGTAAAACCCTCTTTTCGAGCCAAACAGATTTACGGCTGGATGTACCATCAATATGCTCAAGACTTTGAGGCAATGAAGAACATTCCAAAAGCTATGAAAGAAGAGCTTTTGGAAAAATACCTTCTAAACCCTATGAAAATTGTACGCAAAGAAGAATCAAGCGACGGCACTATCAAGTACCTTTTTGAACTCCAGGACGGTAAAACCGTCGAAGCTGTGTGGCTTAAAATGAAAGATGCTCAAATGGATGAAAACGGTGAGCTTGTACATGAAGCAAAATATACTATTTGTGTTTCCACACAGGTAGGGTGCAAAGTAGGCTGCTCATTTTGTCTGACGGCCAAAGGCGGTTTTACGCGGGATTTGACTGCAGGTGAGATTGTAGCTCAGGTTGTCAATTTAAAACGCGATAACAATCACAAACATAACAGAAAAATAAATATTGTTTATATGGGAATGGGTGAACCGTTAGACAACCTTGACAATCTTGCAAAAGCTATAGAGATTTTTAAAGAAGAAGAAGGACTCGCCATCTCAGGTAAACGTCAAACTGTTAGCACAAGCGGTCTGAGCAATAAAATAGATAAACTTGGGGAAATGGACTTGGGCGTACATATAGCCATATCACTCCATGCTGTAGATGATGAACTGCGAACTGAACTTATACCTATGAATAAAGCGCATAATATTAACTCAATCATAGAAGCGGTAAAACGCTTTCCAATTGATACACGTAAACGTGTAATGTTTGAATACCTTGTTATAAAGAATAAAAATGATGATTTAGGCTCTGCAAAAAAACTTGTAAAACTCCTTAGCGGCATAAAAGCTAAAGTAAATCTCATTTATTTTAATCCTTATCCTGGAACACCGTACGAACGTCCTTCACGTGAAGATATGGTCAACTTTCAAGAGTACCTTATAAACCATGGTCTGCTCTCGACTATTCGCGATTCCAAAGGAATAGACATCAGCGCCGCATGTGGACAGTTAAAAGAAAAGAATCAAGATGAGATAAATAGATAACAAATCTAGGAGTATAATTAGCTTATAATAAAAATCAAGGACAGTTATGAGTGATGTAGATATCAGTGAAGTAGTTTTACTAATTATAGTATTTGCTGTTGGTGTTGGCGGTTTTATTTGGGCTGCAACAAAAGAAGACTAAACAAAAAGGAGTTATTATGGCAGAGAAGACAGATTCAGACAGAATCAAAGAGATATATAAACTTTGTAAAAGTCATTTTGGTGATGTACATTTTGTAGGCGTTAAATATCACAATAGGATAGGATGGATTGCCAAAGCACAACTTGGTGATGAATTTGAGAACTTAACAACAGATGGTAAAACAAGTACAGATGCATTAAGAAAGCTACGAAACCGCGTGAAAAAAATTATACGAAGATATAACGAAGTATAAGAAGCAGACGACCAACACACCAGGGAGGTCGTCTATGAATGTAATAATACCCTACTAATCTTAAAAAAATATTTTCTCTTAAAATAAATTTCAATCATAATAAAATTTGCAAATTTGTTGTAAATGTGTAGTATTCACACATTGTTCTAAAGTGTGAATATCACATAAATTAATCATTGAAAAATCTGAAAATTTCATATAAATTTAAGAAAAAATTTATGTAAATTTAAACTTAAAATGATTTACAAATCCTTTATATTCCCTTTCTGCAGGACTCTATAGACATTTTAAAAAACTATTCACATAAATGAAAATAATTTTTATCTTTTAATGAAAAAGTTATTCACATTACATGCGATAAGCATATTTGTAAAAAGTCTACTTTGCTTTTTAGCTTATAAGTTTTACCGTACAAATCAAATCCCAATTCGCACGCATGTAACAATAAGCGTTTTGCTCCGCTATTTTGTATTCTTTGTTCTTCAGATAGTTCTCTGTCTAAAAATTTAATAATGTTTTCTTCACTCTGCCCATAAATCGGATCACCAACTATTGGATGTTTCACGTGAAACAAATGCACTCTGATTTGATGTTGTCTTCCGGTATATGGTGAACATTCAACAAGTGTCATATTTACTTCAGGAAAATATTGCAGTGGCTTGAAGTCAGTTTTGGAAGCTTTTCCTTTTTCATCAACTTTTACCACCATGCGTACTATTGCACTTTCATCTTCCGCTCTGAGTAATGGTGCTTCTACAGTAAGCTCTTTTTCAAAATGACCATGCACGAATGCCAAATATTTTTTCTTCATATCTCTTTGTTCAAACATCATTTTAATATCACGTTCGCTTTGTTTATTTTTAGCACATAAAACTAGTCCGCTTGTTTCTTGATCAATTCTATGCGTTATATTTGCATCTCTGCCATATTGGTATTTTAATTCATCTATAAGGGAGTAGGGCGTATATCTGTTTTGAGGATGAATAAGCACGCCGCTTGGTTTGTCAAATATTACAAACTCATCTTCTTCATATGTAGGCTCCAGCCCTTTTGTAATTGGTTCGAAATAGATAAATTCAAATTCACCTTCAATTTCACCTGCAGTTTTTGTCATAGGTTCCCCACTAACAAACAGTCTACCTTTTGCAATAAGACGCTGTGCTTCTTTTTGTGTATATCCAAGTTCTTGTATTAAATATAAAAAAGCTTTTTGTTTTTTTGGTGCGAACATTCTCTTTCTTACAAATGGCAAATTTCAATCCTCTTTAATGAATATTTGAGTAAAATAGATTACTTAAATTATGCGAATTCTAGCATAAAACACAATCATAAGGAACCTATATAATGGTAGATAGATATTCACGAGAAGAGATGGCATCAAAATGGACTTACCAGGCGAAATATCAAGCTTGGTTAGATGTTGAAAAAGCTGTAGTTAAAGCTTGGGCGAGACTAGGAAAGATACCTCAAGAAGATGCGGACAAGATTGTTAAAAATGCAAACTTTGATATTAAACGTATTGATGAGATAGAAGCTGTAACACGCCACGACCTTATAGCTTTTACTACTTCTGTATCTGAATCTCTTGGTGAAGAGAGTAGATGGTTCCATTATGGTATGACTTCATCAGATACTATTGATACTGCTGTTGCTCTTCAAATGAAAGATTCACTCTCTCTTATTATAAAAGATATAAAAATGATTATGGAATCTATTAAAAAACGTGCTATGGAACACAAGATGACTTTAATGGTTGGTCGTTCTCATGGTATTCATGGTGAGCCTATAACATTTGGTCTTGTATTAGCTGTTTGGTATGATGAAATGGCACGTCATTTGGAAAACCTTGAGCAAACTATGGATGTTATCGCAGTTGGTCAGGTAAGTGGAGCTATGGGTAACTTTGCACATGCGCCACTAGAATTAGAAGAGTATACATGTGAAGAGTTAGGTCTCAAACCTGCTCCTGCTTCAAATCAGGTTATTCAACGTGATCGTTATGCAAGATTGGCTACTACACTAGCACTTATGGCGAGTTCGATAGAAAAATTTGCCGTTCAAGTTCGTCACTGGCAAAGAACAGAAGTATATGAGTGTGAAGAGTATTTTGCAAAGGGACAAAAAGGATCTTCCGCTATGCCTCATAAGCGTAACCCTATTCTCACAGAAAATATAACAGGTCTGGCACGTATGATAAGAGCTTATGCAAATCCTGCTATGGAAAATGTAGCATTATGGCATGAGCGTGATATCTCTCACTCATCAACTGAGCGTTTTTGGCTGCCTGATGCTTTTGTCACTTCAGACTTTATGCTACACCGCATGAATAATGTTATAGCAAACCTGACCGTTTACCCTGAAAATATGATGAAAAATCTCAATCTTACAGGCGGACTAGTTTTCTCTCAACGTGTTTTACTTGAGCTTCCTATTCAAGGTGTTTCACGTGAAGATGCTTACAGAATCGTGCAAAGAAATGCCATGAAAGTCTGGGAAGAGATTCAACATGGAAAACCTACCGTAAATGAAAAAGGAGAAAGTCTATACCTCAATCATTTACTTGCAGATGAAGAGTTAAGAAATTCACTCAGTGAAGAAGCAATCAGAGAATGTTTTAATTACGACTACTATACAAAAAATGTAGATAAGATTTTTAACAGAGTTTTTAACAAGTAAGGACAGTTATGATAACAGTTATAAAAAGAAACGGGCGGACAGAGCCTTTAGACATATCCAAAATTCAAAAATATACTTCTGCGGCTGTAAAAGGTTTAGGCAATGTAAGTCAAAGTGAACTTGAGGTTGATGCACAAATTCACTTTCGTGACGGCATAACATCAAAAGAGATACAAGAAACTTTAATTAAAACTGCAGTCGACAAAATAGACATAGATGCACCGAACTGGACATTTGTTGCTTCACGTCTTTTTCTTTTCAATCTGTATCATCAAGTAAACGGATTTACAGGTTATTGTAAACTTGAAAAATATTTTGAAAAAGGTGAAAAAGAGGGACGTATACTTCTTGGTCTTAAAGAGATGTATGACCTTGATGAACTTGAAAAGCACATCAAGCCCGAAAGAGATTTACAGTTTAACTACCTTGGTATAAAAACGCTTTATGACAGATACCTGATAAAAGACAGAGATGCGAACCCAATAGAACTTCCTCAGCATATGTTTATGGCAATAGCAATGTTCTTGGCTCAGCGTGAAGAAAACCGCCAAGAGTGGGCTATTAAATTTTATAACATGATTAGTAAATTTGAAGTAATGCTTGCAACACCGACACTCTCTAATGCCAGAACACCGAGACACCAGCTGAGCTCATGTTATATCGGTTCAACGCCTGATAATATAGAGGGAATTTTTGATGCCTATAAAGAGATGGCAATGCTTTCTAAATTTGGTGGAGGAATCGGCTGGGACTGGACACAGGTCCGCTCAATGGGCTCTTATATAGACGGACATAAAAATGCAGCCGGCGGTACCATACCGTTTTTAAAAATTACAAATGATATCGCCATAGCAGTAGATCAGCTCGGCACTCGTAAAGGAGCAATAGCCGTTTACCTTGAACCGTGGCATATAGATATCAACGACTTCTTGGATTTGAAGAAAAACTCCGGTGAAGAACGTCGTCGTGCGCATGATCTGTTTCCATCACTCTGGCTTAATGACATGTTTATGAAACGCGTTGAAGAAGATAGTATCTGGACACTCTTTGATCCATATGACACCAGAGATTTAACAAACCTCTACGGTGAAGAATTTAACAAACGCTATTTGGAACTTGAACAAGATGAAAGCATCATCAAAGAAAAAGTAAAAGCCAAAGATTTATGGAAAAAGATACTTACATCTTATTTTGAAACCGGTTCACCGTTTCTTTGTTTTAAAGATAATGCTAACCGAGCAAATCCGAATGATCATTATGGAATTATTCGCAGCTCAAACCTTTGTACAGAAATTTTTCAAAACACACAGCCTAACCACTATAAAATAAAATTTATTTTCCAAAATGGTGAAAGTGTTAGTTATGAAGAAAACGAGATGGTAACAGTTGACAGCGGTATAACAAAACCGGCTAAAAAAGTTACTGCTCTGGATTCACTCGGCGGATTGCCGATTTTTGTTGTAGAGAAAGAAAAAGTTGATGGCTCAACCGCTGTTTGTAATCTTGCTTCTATCAACCTTTCACGTATAAATACAAAAGAAGATATAGATAAAATTGTACCGACTGCCATTAGATGTTTGGACAATGTTATTGACCTGAACTTCTACCCTGTTGAAAAGGTAAAACGTACTAACATGAGAAGTCGTTCTATTGGTTTGGGTGTTATGGGTGAAGCACAAATGTTAGCAGAGGCAGGCATAATGTGGGGAAGTCAGGAACATTTTGACAAAATAGATGAAATCATGGAATCTGTTTGTTATAACGCTGTTTCTGCATCTTCTGATTTAGCTGCTGAAAAAGGAAGTTATCCTGAGTTTGAAGGCAGTAAGTGGAGTAGAGGAATAATGCCTCAGGACCATGCAAATGCTGAAGTAGTTAATTTGGTAGACCGCGGCGGACTATTTGCATCTACCTATGAATGGGATGAATTACGTGCAAAAGTAAAAAAACAGGGTATGAGAAACGGTTATTTGATGGCTGTTGCACCTACATCATCTATATCAATTTTAACGGGTACAACACAGGCTATAGAACCTGTCTTTAAGCGTAAATGGTCAGAAGAGAATTTAAGCGGGTTGATTCCAGTTGTTGTGCCAAATCTTTCACCTGAGACCTGGAGTTATTACACTCCGGCATATGATTTAAATCAGACAGTTCTTATTAAAGCTGCAGCTATCAGACAAAAGTGGATAGATCAGGGGCAATCACTCAATATCTTTATCACGCTTGATAAAGCAAGCGGACGCTACCTGAATGAAATCTATATGCTGGCTTGGAAGTTAGGATTGAAGTCTACTTACTATCTGCGTTCACAATCACCTGAAATGGCAAGTGATGTAGAAGACAGATCTATGGAGTGTGTCGGTTGTCAATAGACCTTACACGCTTTGACAACTTTAAAGATGCCGAGTTGCGCTCTTTGGAAGTTGTTTCACCGACGAACATAAAATTAACAGTTGCAGTTCAAGACAGTGCCCGGGCCTTTGACTGGATAACACTAGAACTTGATTTTGTTGGTGTTAGTGATGCAAGAGTTATTGAAGAAAGCAAACTGCAGTATATAGACATGAGTGATGGTGTAAGCCTCTTACATGTAAACAATGAGTTTGCATTTGGTATAGGAGCATGCTATAATGCCCCAACAATTAAAAACTCCACACTCTATATCATTTCTAAAGACTTGAAATATAAAGAGGGACAATTTTAAAGGACAGCAATGGCATATGAAGTAAAAGGCGAAATACTTGGATTTATAAATACCAAGCAGGTAGATATAAATGAAATAGATGAACTTTTTTCTACAATGATAGATAACCGGAATGAAGGTATTTCCTTCACATTGGTTAATCCTTACATATTACGAGAATACTCTTTTGACATTCCAACAAAAACAAAAGATTTGCTCAATATAAATAGTAACTCAAAAATAAGTGTTTACAACATTTTACTTATTCAAAAGCCTTTGGAAAAATCAACAATTAACTTTTTAGCTCCTATAATTATTAATCATGATAACAACACACTAGCTCAAATTGTTCTAGAACCAAGACAAAACCCGGACTATGGCATGGCAGAAAGCATAGAATCTTTTAGGAAAGACAAATGAAATATTTGGTCACGGATGATTCAAGACTTGCAAGACGTGTACTTGTAAGGGCACTTTTAGCATATACTGATGAAGTACATATATTTCAAGCTACTAATGGTCTTGAAGCAGTAAAAATGACGCTTAAAGAGAAACCCGACATAGTCTTTCTGGATTTGACAATGCCAGAAATGGACGGTTATACCGCATTACCAAAATTACTAAAAATAAATCCCGACATCAAAGTAGTTGTTGTTTCCGCAGATGTACAAGAACGGGCTAAAGAAAAAGTTCTCGCACTTGGAGCAAAATTTCATATTGCCAAACCTATAAATCCTCAAAAACTTAAAGAGATACTGGAATCTTTTACAAATGAGTAATTACATACTGAGTGAAGATGAAGAAGATGTACTCCAAGAACTGATGAATATAGCCTATGGAAGTGCAACAGCCGTAATTGCTGAAATGCTTGAGGCTTTTGCATCGCTGAGTATTCCAAATATACAAGTAATACAAGTAGCTGAACTTTTAAAAACATTTGAAGAGCTAAAAAGTACAAGCTACTTTTTTTCTTCGCAGGCATTTAACGGAGAATTTAACGGAGAGAGTGCTTTTTTTATTAATGAAGAGAGTGCAAACAATCTGGCAAAACACCTTGAGCTTGAAAATAAAGATGACTTGGATGATGCCATACTTGAGCTCACAAACGTACTCACATCTTCACTCACAACAAAACTGGCACAAGAGCTCGAAACAGAAGTCGGCTTTTCACTTCCAAGCATCTCAAAAGTTCCTTTAAATGAAATTAATAATGTGCAGACATTTAAAATATACTCAAAAGTTATCGTTATAGATACAGAACTGAATTTTCAAGATCAAAAAATTAATGGGAAAATTTTTATCCTAACAAAAGATGAATCAATACAATGGCTCAAAATAAAACTCAACAACATTTTAGACGAACTGATGTAGATAAAGAGATATTATCTGTTATAAATAACGGTGTTATTATATTAGATGATCAACTACAAATACATTATTACAATAAATGGATGCAACTACATACAAAACTCAAAGAAGATGATGTGCTAGGCAAAAAATTATATGAAATTTTTCCTACAATTAATAAAAAAACATTAAAAAGAAAAATACAAACTGCCTTTACAATACAAACACCTACTTTTTATACAGCAAGTTCATCACATTATCTTATTCCTATTAAAATCAATCAAATAAAAAACTCTCTTTTTGAATATATGCAGCAGGATGTGAGCATAATCCCTTTTAAACAAGACAAACAGTTTGTGGCTGTTATAATAACCGATCAGACAATTATGGCAAATACAAATGCGCTGCTGCAAACAAATATACAAAAAGTAAAAGAACTCAATGAAGCACTCATAAAAGAAAAAGAGATAACAGAATTCCAACACAAACAACTCCTTTCAAATTCAAGAAGTGCTGCAATGGGAGAAATGATAAGTATGATAGCACATCAGTGGAGACAACCTCTTTCGCTGATTAATACAGTTATAGCTACACTTAAAATAAAAAAAGAGTTAGGTATATTAGATAACAAAATAATAGACAACTCTATAAATAAAATTGAAAAAACAACTAATTTCTTATCAAACACTATTGATGATTTTCGGGACTATTTCAAACCTAACAAAATTGCGGCAAAAGTAAATATTTCAAATTTATTTGAAAAATCTCTATTTTTTCTAAAAAGTGAGCTAAAACAGCTGGATATAGAGTATGATATAAATATAGATCCAGATATAAGTATAATAACTTATAAAAATGAACTTTTGCAAACTATTCTTAATATTTTAAAAAATTCTATAGATGCTTTTAAAGAAAATAATATAAAAAATAAAAAAATTGCTGTTATTGTTGTAAATAATAAAGAATCTGTATTAATCACCATTGAAGATAATGCCGGCGGAATAAGAATTGACAATTTACAAAAGGTATTTGAGCCCTATTTTTCTACAAAAAGTAAAAACGGTACCGGGTTGGGTCTATACATGTGTAAAACCATAATCAATGAACATCTTCACGGAAATATATCGCTAAACTCAAACACAAATGGAACTAAAGTAGCAATACAATTGCCAAATAAGGTGTAGAATACACTCTAAAAAAGGAAAATTATATGAAAGTAGTATGTCCACACTGTTTTACTGTAAACAATGTACCTCAAAAAGAGAGTTATAAAAAAGCAAACTGCGGTAAATGTAAGCAGTCACTGCTAGATACAAAACCTGTAGAATTAACAAATTCTAATTTCGATGAAGTTGTTGTAAACAGTGATATTCCCGTTATAGTAGATTTTTGGGCGCCGTGGTGCGGTCCTTGTAAAATGATGGCTCCAAATTTTGAACGTGCGGCGACACAGTTCCCACTCAAAGCACTTTTTACAAAAGTAAATACTGAAAATGAACAAAATTTGGGTGCGCGTTTCGGTATTCGAAGTATTCCGACTATTATTGTCTTTAAAGGCGGTCGTGAAGTCGAGAGAGTCAGCGGTGCACTTGATGTTAATGCACTTGCTTCTCTTGCTTCAAAATATACGAACTAACACTTATTTTATGTAAGAACAGCAGTAATCAGTCACACTCTTGATTTTCAGATCAAATGAAGAGTTGGCCGGTACCGTAAAAATTTCGGGTGTTATCAGTGTTCGCCACTCTTGATTTGGAAGTTTTACTTCCAAATCACCACTAAGCATCTCCATAATCTCTTCATCCGCTGTATTAAAAGTATATTCACCCGGCAGCATAATACCCAATGATTTTATACTCCCGTCCGAAAATTCAACCGTTCTGCTTGTAACTTTCCCGTCATAATAGATATTTGCCTCTTTTGTTATTGTTACATTTTCAAATTTTGACATACATTTTTCCTTTTGTTAGTTTTTTAAATTTTATCTACTTATTCTTCAATTTTACTCGCTGTGAATGCGTTATAGCCACCGCCATAGCATCTGTAATATCGAGCGGTTTTATCTCTTTTTTAATATTTAACAAACGTTTTACCATAAATGCAACCTGCTCTTTTTGTGCTTTTGCCTTACCTGTAAGCGCTTTTTTTACCTGCAGAGCAGTATATTCATGAAATTGCCCAAACTCTTGCAGTAATTTTAACATAATAGCTCCGCGAAACTGTGCAAGTTTTATTGTCGTAGCCGGATTGTGTGCATAAAATATATCTTCCATCGCTACTTCATCTATAACATGATTTTCAAAAATTCTGCTCAACCCTTCAACCATTTGCGGTATTTGAAACTGTAAATCTTCTGCTTTCATTTTTATAAGTCCGGCCTCAATTAATGAAATTTTGCCATTTTGCAATGAAATTAAAGCATATCCCATATTTCTTGTTCCAGGATCTATTCCAAGTATGGTCATTTTCTGCCTTAAAAAAAATTTTTATGATTATATATAAAAAAGTATAAATATTCACATAAAGCAAATTTAGTTATTCACATCCATTTAACCCTGTTTTATGGAAAAAAAAAGTACTATTCACATATAAATAATTAAATAAGGTTT
>CAZDEM010000034.1:9962-12729 GCA_964504315.1 uncultured Sulfurimonas sp. | reverse complement strand
TGATGAAATAGTGCTTTTAGTACTTCGTGTCGGACAGAGAAAAAGTATTTATGAGGATAAAAAATGATTAAATTTGTGGGTGCAGGACCCGGAGATGCAGAACTTATAACAGTTAAAGGAATGAAAGCTTTGCAAGAAGCTGAAGTTGTACTTTATACAGGTTCTTTGGTACCTCGCGAACTGCTTGATTGGTGTCAAGAGGGAACGATTATAGAGAACTCTGCAGATATGAGTTATGAGGATATTTTTGCCTTTATAAAAAAATATGCCCAAAAGAAGTTTGTTCGTCTGCATACCGGTGATAGTTCTATCTACTCTACAACAGCGAAACAGATAGAGTTTTTACGAAGTGAAAATATAGATTTTGAGATTATTCCAGGTGTTACCGCAGCTTTTGGAGCGGCGGCTTCAGCAGCAATTGAATATACCATTCCGGGTGTTTCTCAAACCTTGATAATTTCTCGTGTTGAGGGTAAAACCCCAAATCCTGAAAGCTTAGAGCAGCTTCTTTCAAACAAGCACTCCTCTTTTGCTTTTTATCTCTCTATCAGACTTATTAAAAAGCTAAGAGAAACAGCGTACAGATTGGGATACAGCGAAGATACACCTTGCTGGGTAGTTGAAAAAGCAACATGGCCGGATGAGAGCATTTATAAAGCTACAATCAGCACTGTAGAAGAAAAGGTGGCACATATAAAAGGTGTCGCACTTATAATGTTTGGCGAATTTTTACATCAAAGTCCGAGTGTAGAATCCCACCTTTATGCAAATAAATATAAACAAGAGAGCCAAAGGAAATCAAAATCATTATGAAAATAGCAATTGCAACAATTAATAATCCATCATTGGAAGCGGCAAAAAAGCTGCTGCCATATTTAAGTGAACATGAGTGTCATGTGTTCAATAAAGCTGAGGATGGAGGAGTGTTTCACAAATTTGATAAAGTAGATGATATTATGCCAACAGCGTGGGCAGAGTTTGATGCACTTATTTTTTTAATGGCAACAGGTGCGGTGATTCGTAAAATTGCGCCGCATTTAAAAAATAAGGCAACGGATCCGGCTGTGCTTATTATGACGCTTGATTTAAAAAGGGTTATTCCTCTACTTTCAGGGCACTTAGGTGGTGCAAACGAACTCGCAAATGAGCTGTGTGAAAAAATAGAAGGCTGTGTGAATTTTGTTACAACGGCAAGCGATCAGATAAAAGTACTTGCTTTTGATATGTTTGCCAAAAAACACGGCTTTGCAATAAGTAATTTGAAATCTTTGGCAGAAGTCTCCAATGCCATTATCAACAAGAAAAAAGTGCAGGTTGTAAGCTACCCGTGCATGATTGAAACACTCAAAGAGTTTGAAGGTTACAAAGAGGAAAATTTTGAATTTTTTATGCCGGATGATTTACAAAATTTGGATGAAAATATTCCGAGGGTTTACATCATACCGCAAAAACTGCCAAATACTGCATTGCAGATTCATCCCCAAGAGATAGTTTTAGGGCTTGGTATGAATAGAGGAACAAGTGCTGATGAAATAAATAAAGCAGTTACAAGATTTTGTTTTGAGCATGGCATAAATAAAGAACAGATTGTAAAACTTGCCAGCTTTACAGCAAAAGCGGATGAAGAGGGCTTGCTTGCGTATGCTTCAAATGTAAACAAAGAGTTGGAGTTTTTCAGTGAGGATGCAATCAATGCATTGAGTGAAAATTTTTCACCTTCTCAAGCTACAAAATTTTTCAATATAAAAGGTGTAGCAGAACCGGCTTCATTATTGGCAAGTAAAAACAAAACACTCTTTTTAAGCAAAAGAATTTACGGTGCTGTTACTGTTGCAGCCTCATTTTAAAAAATCAAACAAGGAAAACATTATGGGTAAGTTAACATTAGTCTCAACCGGTGCAGGCGGTGACAGATATTTAACACAAGAGGCAATAAATGCCATACGAGAAGCAGATTTAGTCGTGGCTTACACAAAATATGCAAAAGATTTGCCTGAGCTCGTAGCAGACAAAGAGGTCTTTACAACACCAATGACAAAAGAGATAGAACGCGTGCAACATGCAATAGATGAAGCCAAAAAAGGCAGAACTGTTGCACTGCTTTCAAATGGCGATGCAAATGTGTATGCTATGGGTTCTTTAGTTGTTGAGCTTTTAGATACCTATAATTTATGGGAAAGTATAGAGTACTCGGCACTGCCGGGAATAAGTTCTGTTTTAGCGTTGGCTTCTGAAGTAGGCGCACCGCTTTCACAAGACTTTTGTCTGATTTCACTCTCAGACAGACTTACGGCTGCCGAGCTTATTCAAAAGCGTATTAAGTTTGCATTGGAAGCTGATTTTGTTATCTCTATTTATAATCCAAAAAGTAGAAGCAGGCTAGAACCGTATCAAGGAATGCTTGAGCAGTTAAAAAATATAGATGAAAATCGTACTGTTGTAATAGCGCGTGATTTAGGGCGTGAAAATCAGATGATTAAAATTACTACAGCAAAAGAACTCATTGATGCCGGAGTGCAAAATGAAGATGTTAATATGTCAACAACACTGCTAATAGGAAACTCTACAACAAAGCTTACGTGTGATGGCAGAGTTTTAACACCAAGAGGTTATTTAAATAAATATGAATTAAGCGGCGAACAAAAGGATGCATGGAAAAAGGTAAACTAATCCCTTTTTGCAAAATTAATAAAAAGAGTCATATACTTTTTTACTTTAGCAATCTTTGAAGGTGTGATTTTTGCATCTTCAAGGTACATGTTTTCAA
>CAZDEM010000034.1:5879-9862 GCA_964504315.1 uncultured Sulfurimonas sp. | reverse complement strand
ACTTTAGCAATCTTTGAAGGTGTGATTTTTGCATCTTCAAGGTACATGTTTTCAAAGGTGTAAAAATCACCTTCTCCCAGACTTTTTGTATCCATACCGATTTTTGGGCGCATCAAAATCTCTGTACGCTTTAGTGTGCCTCGTGGATTTATAGGCTTGATTATAAGCTCTTCATCCCCTAAACAGAGAGCTTTTTGGGCTTCGGCTGATGCTGCGCTAAACGAGGTTACGCCTGCTATTACTTCACAGCTTTTATAGATTTTTTCATTTTTTTCTTTGATGATGTCAAGCAGATAGTAGATACTTGAGTAGATTGCAGCATCACCTAGCGTTACAAAGCAGACCTTTTCATGCTTTTGCAGAGTCTCTAAAATTACATCAGCTTCATGTATCCAGTCTTCATAAATAAAATGCATAGGGGAATAAACCGGCACGACAGGCTTGTTTACATGTAATACTTCTAAAGCATTTGAGACGATTTTATAGCTGATAGATTTTGTAAAACTGTTGTCTTCGCTCTTTGTCGGAACGCAGATAGCATCACACTCTTTAAAAGCATTGAGGGCTTTGAGGGTTAAAAGTTCAACATCTCCGGGACCCAATGAGACCATATATAATTTTTTAGGCATACTTCTCTTTTTAAATCGGATTTTAGCTAAAATAGACTTATGAAACTTTCACATTTAAAACAAATTATTAATTATTTAAAAAATTTTAAAAAAATATCGGCTATTCACAGAGTAAGTGACACAATTATTAAAATAGTGTTTGACAAAAGCGATGCACTCTATTTTAATATGCAGCGCAGCAATTCATCTATATTTAAATGTCAGGAGTATCCTCGCTCAAAGATTTATAATGCTCCTTTTGATGTGATTCTTGCAAAAAGACTCAACCGCTCAAATATCTTACATGTAGAACTTTTAAACAATGACAAAATCATAAGAATTAAAACCTCTTTAGCTTCTGCCTATAAAGAAGAAATTACTTATTTGCAAATAGAATTTACGGGGAAATATACAAATATTATTATTTTAGATGCAGATAATATTGTCCTTGAAGCACTCCGTCATGTTGATTTGTTTTCATCTTTT
This sequence comes from uncultured Sulfurimonas sp., assembly GCA_964504315.1. Classification (GTDB taxonomy): domain Bacteria; phylum Campylobacterota; class Campylobacteria; order Campylobacterales; family Sulfurimonadaceae; genus Sulfurimonas. The sequence continues at coordinate 8,768 of CAZDEM010000034.1, read as the reverse complement.
CGTGAAGTCAGAGTTGGTCAAAAACTGCTTGATGTTCCACCTGCACCTTTTGTTGCTAAAGAGTATCCTCTTGATAATGTTGAAAGTTTTTTATATGAAGTATATGAAAAAGAACAAAATGCAAAACTGAATAATCTTAAAAAGCAAAAAATTGCATTCTTGAACAAAAAGCTTAAAAAGCTTCAAAAACTTTATGACAAACTTGATTCAAAAGAGACACTTGAAGAAGAAGCACAAAAAAGTGAGCATTTAGGAAATCTTGTGCTCTCAAATGTGAAAAATATTAAACCCTATTCTCTTGCATTGGAGTTAGATGATTATGATGGCTCAAAAATAAATGTGGAGTTAAACAGACGCTATCCGACACCTTTTATGATAAGTGAAATGTTTTTTTCAAAAAGTAAAAAAGCGAAACAAAGAGCAAAACATCTACATATTGAAGAGGAGTCTTTGCGTTCAAAAATAGAGCATCTTGAGCTTTTTATTAATGTTGTCAAAGAGGCAAAAGATGTGGCAAAAATAGAATTGCTTTTTCCAAAAAAAGTACAAAATAAAAAGATAAAACAGAATGATTCCATTGAAGTTTTTTGGGTAGAGGGCTATAAGGTACAGCTGGGTAAAAATGAAAAAGGCAATATAGAACTCTTAAAAAATGCAAGAGCAAAAGATATCTGGCTACATATGAAAGACCGCCCATCAGCCCATGTTATCATCACAACGGACAAGCAAAACCTACCACAAAATATCATTTTGGCAGCAGCAAGGCTCTGTGTAGAATTCAGTACGGCTTCAAAAGATAGATTTTTAGTCGATTATACTCCCAGACGAGAAGTAACCATACAAAATGGTGCGAATGTGTTGTATAATAAATACAAGACAATAGAGGTGGACACAAGAGAGTAAACAAGTGCTTTTTGGAACCCAGGTTTCAACCTGGGCTGAGTTGCTTTAAAGCCTAAAAGGCGAAGCTAAAGCATCGCTTCCGAAGAGCAGGAAAGTGTTTACATGTAAGCTTAAAAGGTTTTTTTCTCAAAAAGCAACGCTTTTTGTAGCTTCAGTATCCTAGCGATCAGCGGAGTAAAAGGGATGCATTCCTTTTACGGATAAAAAAAGATAGAGGTTCCTTGATTTTGGGAACCAAAAGCAAGGAGGACGGTATGAGTGTCGGAGCTATCGGTAATGTAGTTTTAGTAAACCAAATGACACCTGCTGTTACACCTGTGCAAGGAAACCAATACACTCGCTTTGATTTGCAAAATGTCGCCGCCCAGGCAGCTGTACAGGAAAAAGAAAAAGAGATCGAAGAAGTTCGTCCTACAGAAGAAACCCATAAAATAGATCCTGACCGTGAACATCAAAAAGAAGAAGCGGATGAAGAGACACAAAACCTTCCAAAGAAAAAAAATCATAAAATACTCAAAGAAGAGAGTGAAGAAGCAGAAGAACCGCTTCATCTATTAGATATTAAAGTCTGATTAGATATAATATTTCATCTAAAAATTTATAGGAATTTTTTATGGGTATATTAAAAGATAGCAAAGAGAGAATAGTCACAGGTTTGGCATTACTGTTTGTTGTGCTGGTTGTTGGTTTTATAGATAATTTTTTTGTAATGTGGCTATTTTTCGGGGCTGTATATCTATTGGCCTTTAAAGAAGCTGTTATACTCTTTGGTGTAGAAAAAGATAATCTTCTTCCTTTTGCTGCAGGACTATGGCTGATCGCTGGAATTTACCCCTATGGGGATGATTTATTTGTTTTAGCAGGCGTAGCTTACGCGAGTGCGGTTGCTTATGATAAAAGTCTTAAATGGGTTGACTTTTTACCTTTTATCTATCCGACTGCGGGTATGCTTTTTATTTTGACAATGTATGAAGAGTATGGTGTTTTATCACTTGTATGGCTGCTTGGAGTAGTTGCTTTAACTGATATTGGTGCATACTTTGTTGGTAAAAGCATAGGAAAAACAAAATTCTGTGAGACAAGTCCAAATAAAACGCTTGAGGGCGTCATAGGCGGAGTAGTCCTTGCTACATTTGTAGGTGCCTATTTAGGGTTGTTTGTTGTTGATTTTTGGATAGCATTTGTTATATCTTTCATGGTTGCACTGAGTTCTATATTTGGCGATTTGTTTGAATCTTCACTCAAGCGTGCTGCCGGCGTTAAAGACAGTGGAGCTTTACTTCCTGGTCATGGCGGAATCTTAGATAGAATTGACGGCTACCTTTTTGGTGCTATTGTTATGCTGGTACTGCTTCGAGGATTAGTCTAATTGGTACTTTTAGGTTCAACTGGCTCCATAGGGGTCAATGCTTTAATTGTTGCTAAAAAATTCAGTATTGATGTTGAGGTTTTAGTCTGTGGACAAAACATAAAACTACTCAATGAACAGATAAAAGAGCATAATCCAAAAGTTGTGGTTGTCGCAAATAAAGAGGATGTTTATAAAGTTAATCATTCTCATGTATATTTCGGTGAAGAAGCAATTTTACAGGTTATTGAAGATTCAAGCTCAAAACTTGTAGTCAACGCACTTGTAGGTTTTTTAGGACTGCGCCCGACACTTAAAGCGATAGAGTGCGACAAAAAAGTAGCTTTGGCAAACAAAGAATCATTGGTTGCCTGTGGCAGTTTTATAGACATTTCAAAAATACAGCCTATAGACAGTGAACATTTCGGACTTTGGTACCTGCTTCAAGACAGACCGGTCAAAAAAATGATAATCACAGCAAGCGGCGGTGCTTTTCGTGACTGGGATATAAAAAGACTTGCAAATGCCACACTGGCCGATACCCAAAAGCACCCAAACTGGTCGATGGGGCAAAAAATCACCATAGATTCTGCAACGATGGTAAACAAAATGTTTGAACTGCTTGAAGCGCGCTGGCT
>CAZDEM010000034.1:0-5779 GCA_964504315.1 uncultured Sulfurimonas sp. | reverse complement strand
ATTTGGCAGATTAAAGAGGATTTACTTAAAAATCCCCAAAGAGGCGTTGTTATAAATGCCGCTAATGAAGCTGCCATTGAGATGTTTATAGCAAAAAAAATTGGCTTTATGGATATAAGCAAAACCATCATCAATGCATATGAAAATTTTAGTGATGCACCCCCTTTACATATAAACGATATATTTTTGATAGATAAAGAAGTGCGAAAATTTGTAGGAAAAAGTATATGATTTTAAGTATAGAAAGCTCGTGTGATGACAGCGCAATATCTATTACTGAGATAGCTACAAACAAACTTCTTTTTCACAAAAAAATTTCTCAAGAACTTGAGCACAGTGTTTACGGCGGTGTTGTTCCCGAACTCGCAGCAAGACTTCATGCTGAAGCTTTACCAAAAATCTTAGAACAGTGTGAGCCTTATTTTAATGATTTAAAAGCTGTTGCAGTTACCTCTACTCCCGGACTTGCTGTTACACTTATAGAGGGAGTAACGCTGGCAAAAGCTGTAAGTGTGGCTCTTGATATTCCCATTATTGGAGTAAATCATCTTATAGGGCATATATATTCGCTTTTTATTGAGAAAGAGACGACTTTTCCTTTAACTGTTTTGCTGGTATCGGGTGGACATACACAGGTTATGGAAGTAGAGAGTTTGACTGATATTAAAACAGTTGCAAAGAGTATGGATGACAGTTTCGGTGAGAGCTTTGACAAAGTAGCAAAGATGATGGGACTTGGCTATCCCGGCGGTCCTGCTATACAAGAGTTGGCAAAAGAGGGCGATAGAAAAAGATACGACTTTACTGTACCGTTGCTTCGCACTCCAAAACTTGCTTTTAGCTACTCAGGGCTAAAAAATGCAGTCAGGTTAGCCGTAGAAAAGTCGCAAGAAAAAGATTATAAAGATATAGCAGCTTCATTTGAGCATATTGCAACAAAACATCTTATGCATAAACTCAAAAAATATTTTCAAATACATCCTCCGAAAACTTTTGCCATTGTCGGTGGAGCAAGCGCAAATCTTTATTTGCGCAAACAGATTGAGGAGTTGTTGGCTCCTTATAATGCAAAACTGCTTTTGAGTGATTTGCAATATTGTTCAGATAATGCAGCCATGATAGGAAGAGTAGCAGTAGATATGTATAAACAGGGAATGTTCAGCTCTTTAGAAGCGTTAGACGTTGCCCCAAAAAGTAACCTATAACTTAATTATAGCTTAAAGCAAAAGATTTGTTTACTAAATAAGACAAATATTATCCGAATTAAAATATACTACCACTACAAAAAAGGTTGGGAAGCTCTTTTTTCAAAAAATGCTTAGGCATTTTGGGCCTCCTGCCGAAGGAAACCTAGCATTAGCGTAGAGAGATGGACACGTTCATCTCTCATAAGAGACTAAATGAAAAGGTTCCTTCATTTTACTAGGTACCCCTCGAGGGTATAAAAAAAATTAAAGGAAATTTGAATGGCAACAACTAAATTCAAAGGTACGGACGTAGAGTTATTAGGAAATGAAGTAAATGTTGGAGATAAAGCTCCTGAGGTTAACGTTGTTAACTCAGAAGGTTTAGGTGACGTAAAAGTAGGTGGAGCACAAGGTGAGAAACAACTTATAATCGTAGTTCCTTCTTTAGATACAGGTGTGTGTGCTACTGAAACTCGTAACTTTAATGCAAAAGCTTCAGAACTTGACGGTGTTAAAACTGTTGTTGTTTCTATGGACCTTCCATTTGCTGCAGGACGTTTTTGTTCAGCTGAGGGAATCGACAAATTAACTGTTGCTTCTGACTTTAGAAACAAAGATTTCGCAAATGCTTACGGTGTACTTTTAGGTGGTTCTCCACTTGCTGGTGTAACTGCAAGAGCTATTTTTGTAATTGATGCTAACGGTATTGTAACTTACAAAGAAATCGTTCCTGAAATTACTGAAGAGCCTCAATATGATGCTGCAATAGAAGCTGCTAAAAAGTAGTTAGTTTCTCTTCTTGCCGCCATTGGTGGCAAAAAAATAAAGTGAGTATGTCTCATTTTATTTCTCCTTCTGTTTGCATTTTGAATTATTCAAAATGCAAACTTTATCTAATCAAAAAATTTAATAATTCTTCCAAAAATCTCTGATATAATAAACAAAATTATTTCAATGAGGTTATTATGAAAAAAATTCTATCTGCTATGGCTGTGAGTGCACTATTAACGGCTTCAGCTTACGCTGATCTTACAAAAGTTGAAATTGGTGCAGGTGCATGGGCACAAACGCCCTCTGGAACTGCCAACTATGACAGAGGCTTAGGCGTAACGGGTACAAATACGTTTGATGAAAGTAAAGACACATCTGCTTATGTATGGATGCTTGTAAAACATCCGATTCCGGTGCTGCCAAATATAAGACTTGAATACACAAGTATCCACGCAACAGGGAAAGCAAGCGGTTCATGGAATGGTTTAACTGCCCCTGCAAATACTAACAGTGTTTTAGATATTAAAGAGTATGATATTATTCCGTATTATAATCTTTTAGACAATACATTTTGGACAACATTTGATTTAGGGCTTGATATAAAAGTTATGGATTTGGACTACAAAGTAGAACCAAATGGAGTATTTACCGGATATGAAGATACCTATACGGCACCTATTCCACTTTTATATGCACGAGTGAGAGTAGAGATTCCAGCAACAAATATTGGACTTGAAGGTGATGCAAAGTATGTAACTACAGGCTCATCAACTATATATGATGCACGCGTAAAAGTTGATTATACTTTTGATATCTCACCGATTGTTCAGCCAGCTTTGGAAGTAGGGTATAGAACACAAAAAATTAAAATAGATGAAAGTAGCAGTGATGTGAAAACAGATATGAAATTTTCAGGTTTTTACGCAGGTTTGATGTTACGCTTTTAAAAAAGCGTTTTCATCTCTGTATCAAGTATAACAATTTCTAACTCAAGCTTGATTCCAAACTCTTTAAAAACTTTTTTTTGTGCCTCATTTATAAGCCAGAGTGCATCTTCAAATTTACCATTACCATGATTGACTAAAAAATTTGCATGTTCTGTGCTAAATTCCATATTGCCAACTTTTTTGCCCTTGAGCCCGACTGCTTCTATGAGTCTTCCCGCATAATCCCCCTCAGGATTTTTAAAACAGCTTCCTGCACTTGGCGTAGAGGGTTGATTTATACGCATAGTTTTAAACATTGCAACTTTTTCCTGGCTGAATCCATACTTTATATGAAAGCTTGCTTCTAAAATAGGCTCGTTTATATTTGTATATCTATATCCAAATTTAATTTTCTGTTTTGTTTTTACACCAAAAGGAGTTGTAATATTGATAAGATTATTGAAAATTTCAAACTCTTTGAGTCCCGCATTCATATACACAAGCCCTCCGAGTTTTCCAGGAAGATGAGAAAAAAACTCAAAGTTTGCAATATTATGTTTTTTACAAAAAGAGGCGATTTTTCCAGAAGGAGTAGCTCCGCCGATTTTAAGCATGTTATTTTCTATTTTAATATAATCATATTTTTTGTCAAGCATCATCAGTTTTGGGGGGGTTGGTCCGATGAGTGTATTGTTGCATGCACCTATCAGGTAATAATCATTGATATTTTCAAAATTATCTTGCAAAAGAGCGACATCAATAACGCCTCCGATTTTAAAAGAGGAGTATTTTGAAAAATCAATAGTTTTAAACTGCATTACTCGACAAATGAAGGAATCATATTAAAAACACCGACAGAGAAGTCTGTCATTTCGTTGAGCATCCACGGCATAGTAAGGACGATGACAATAACAACACCGATAATTTTTGGAATAAAAGAGAGCGTCATTTCGTTGATTTGGGTTGTTGCTTGAAAAATACTCACAGCAAGCCCCACAAACATTCCTGTAAGCAGTCCAGGAAGTGCCAGGTAAAGTGCTATTTGAAATGTTTGAACGCCCAAACCTATGAGTTTTGCTTCCATTATGACTCTCTTAGCTCTGTGTACTCAGTAGGAATAAGGTAATCATGAACATTGACGGGTTTGTCATAAAATCCATGTTTATACCCGATTTCAAATAGTTTATTTATAGCTTCGTATTGAATGTCGCTCAATGTAATCGATTCATCATTTGCGTAGAGTTCAAGATATTTCTCAAGCGTTGATGCATCTATGCGAACCAAGTCACGCTCTATCAGCATTGCCGAAAGTCTTTCTTTATGGTCACGTGCAACTTGTACTGCTTGTGTGAGTGTTGCTTCATACTCGATTGCTTTATTAAGTGGGAGTGAACGGCGAATTGCCATACCTCCAAGAGGAAGTGGTAAATCTTTGCCGGCAAGTTCCTGCCAAATGTCCCACATTTCGCGTTCAACTTCAAGCTCATCCGCAAAGGTTAATATACTTTCATGTATGAGTACCCCTGCATCGACTTTTCCATTTTTTACGGCATCTTCAATTTCTAAGAAGTTCATGTAAGTTATTCGCGCATCAGGGTAAGCTATGCGAAAAAGCATTGCATTTGTTGTATGTTCTCCGCTTAGGGCCACTTTGAAGTTACGTTTGAGTTTTTGACCTTTTCTCTTAATTACTTTAGGACCATAGCCCTCACCAAAACTTACAGCAGTCCGAAGGGGCGCATATTCTTCTTTTATATGTGGATACAAAGCAAAACTGATAGCTACAATGTCATATACTCCATTAAGTGCATCTTCATTGAGTGTCTGTATATCTTTTGCGATGTTGTCAAAGTGTGTATCTTTCATATCTACCCAGCCAAATTTAATGGCATAGTACATAAAAATATCGTCGGCGTCTGGTGAATGTGCTATAAGAGTTTTTTTCATAAAATAATTTTAACTAAAGAACTATAAGTCTTTACTTTATTTAGCTAAAATTCCACAATCTTTACATGTAAAAAGAATTTGATTAAAAATATGACAAAATGACATAAATTTAATTATATTGAAAAACTTTACATAAAATAAGTCTAAATTTCATAATAAGTGAGTCCAACATGGATGCAAACAAACAAAAATCATTAGACTTGGCGATGAAGCAGATAGATAAAGCCTTCGGAAAAGGTGCTCTGATGCGCCTCGGTGATAAAGATATTGTACCAATACAGTCAATTAGTACAGGTTCATTAGGGCTTGATTTGGCACTGGGTATAGGCGGAGTACCACAGGGAAGAGTTGTAGAAATATACGGACCTGAGAGTTCGGGTAAAACAACATTGGCACTGCAGATAACGGCTGAATGTCAAAAAAACGGCGGAGTTTGCGCTTTTATAGATGCGGAGCATGCTCTTGATGTTATTTATGCAAAAAATCTCGGTGTAGATATTGATAATTTATTGGTTTCTCAGCCTGATTACGGCGAGCAGGCACTTGACATTGTTGAAACAATTGCAAGAAGTGGTGCTATTGACTTAATTGTTATAGATTCGGTTGCTGCTTTAACACCAAAAGTTGAGCTTGAGGGTGAAATGAATGACCAGCAGGTTGGTGTTCAGGCTCGTTTAATGAGTAAAGCATTGAGAAAACTAACCGGTGTTTTAAGTAAAATGAACTGTACGGTTATATTTATTAACCAGATTCGTATGAAAATTGGAATGATGGGGTATGGTTCACCTGAAACAACAACAGGTGGTAACGCTTTAAAATTTTATGCATCAGTACGTATTGACGTTCGCCGTATAGCATCATTGAAGCAAGGTGAAAGTCAAATCGGTAACAGAGTAAAAGCAAAAGTTATAAAAAATAAAGTGGCCCCTCCTTTTCGTCAGGCAGAAT
>CAZDEM010000033.1:0-12971 GCA_964504315.1 uncultured Sulfurimonas sp. | reverse complement strand
CAACTGTACAATAGAATTTTTATTTACTTTAATACCATATTCTCTAAAAAACTTTTTTATATTGACAAACTTGACATCTTCTACGAATTTATATTCAAACTCCGTATGCAGTTTCATCTTCCCGCTGACAAACAAGTGCTCATTTACATGTAACTGGTCTGATGCATATTTAATTGGCAAATAGCCTGAGAGATCTGTTAAAATTTCTTCAACGTACTCGTGTTTTTTTGGAAGTGTCTGTTTTTGAATAAAAACATATTTATTGTTAAGTTTTAAATTTGGAGTATTTTTCCAATATTTATAAGCAGGATTGGAAATAGCGAGTTTCGCATAAACTTCTTTCCAAAGCCAAAAAGAGTTTAATGTATTTGGAATATGTGACAAAATTAAACTCCTTACAAACTAGTATAAATATTATATAATATCTTTTTAAATAGTTTTATTAAGAAGTTTAATTGGCAAATCTGTAAAGGCTGCTACAGAGCACCAGTTACAAATTTAGTCACAACAAAACCACCCACAACTAACCAAGCAAACATCACACCGGCAGTATAAAGCGGTGCCAAACCAAGCCCTTTAAACTTAGAAAATATTGTTCCCATTCCCAGTGCTGTCATTGCCATAGTTAAAAGAAAAGTATCAATAGTATTAATAGTTCCAACGATAGCGTGAGGTACTAAATCTAAAGAGTTAAACCCAGCCATACCGATAAAATATACCGCAAACCAAGGAATTACAAGCTGTAGCTTACCGCCTGCTTTTCCTGTTTTTTTTGCCTGCATAGATAAATAAATACCCAAAATAATAAGCATTGGAGCGATCATAATAACACGAGTCATTTTTACAATAACTGCGGAGTTTGCCATAATTTCAGGAGAACCCGGAATAGAAGCAGGAACAGCAACAACCTGTGCAACCTCATGAATTGTTCCACCTGTATATATACCGAACTGTTCCGGTGTCATGTGCAAAAATCCTGTTGCAGGTTCAATGATTGATGCATATAAAACAGGATATAAGAACATAGAAATAGTACCAAAAAGCACAACCATTGAAACCGCTACTGCAGTCTTATAGCCTTCAGCTTTTAAAACAGGTTCAGTTGCTAAAACTGCCGCCGCGCCACAAACAGAAGCGCCTGCTGCAGTAAGCATTGATGTATCCCTGTCCATTTTAAACGCTTTTACTCCTAGGTATGTACCAAGTAAAAAAGTTGTTGAGAGCATAATTAGTGAGACGGTAAAACCACTGAGCCCAACATCCATAATCTGCTGAAATGTTATACGGAATCCATAAAAAACGATTGCGAAACGAAGTATCTTTTTACCCGAAAATGTGATACCTGTACCCCATGCGCTGGGGATATGATTATGCAGTGTATTTGCATAAAAAATACCCAGAACTATACCAATTACAAGAGGAGAGATGCCAAGTGATTTGACGAATGATATTTGTGCTATTGAAGTTGCAGCAGCTGCAAAAATCGCAACAAAGATGATACCGTAAATAGTACCTTGTCTATTTTCTTTAGAAAATGCCATAAATTATTACCTTTGATTTTAAATTTGTAAATAGAGGCGAATTATAGCAAATTTTTATGCTGAGGAGAAAATTATTTGTTTATTTGCGAGGAATGTGATAAAAAACCACACTCTTATTGTGTGATTTTTTATTGAACCTATTTGGTATTAAGTAGAATACTTTCTTTAGGGAAGACAAAGATTGTATGTCTTAGCACAGAGATTATTTTACTTGGTTTCCCGTCTTTATCCAACGCATAAGCATGAATAGTAATAGGAATAATCGTATCTTTTCTTTTATCATCAGCCAACATTTCTGTCGTTCTCAATGTTACAATTTTTTTCTTCTTCACATTAGGTACAACTCTAAACGGTTTTGACGGTTTGACAATTTGAATTTTACCTTCCATACCTTTTGGAGGAATAACTTCAAAGAAAAATTTCATCGGCTTGCTCTCAGTATTTTGTAATAAGAAAACATAAGAGTTCTCAACTACAAATTTATTTTCTGAAGGATGTTTTACCGAGTAGAGTCTCGTCTCTTTATTAATATTTAAAAGCATATGCTCTTTTGTTGTACTCATGTATCCAAGTGCGAACATGAGACCTACAAGTAAAATCATATAAGCTATGATTTTTGGACGGAAATATTTTGTTTTTCCTTTTCTCTCAACTATTTCATAATCACTGGACCATGTAACAAGAGAAGGTTTCCCGAGTTTACCCATAACGGTTGTACATGCATCTACACATTCCAGACAGTTAATACACTCAAGCTGAAGGCCTTGTCTAATATCAATATGTGTTGGGCAAACTGTTACACATTTCTCACAAGTCGTACATTCCGCATTTGGGTCTATCGCCTGTAACTCTTTTTGTTTGTTCACAAGTTTCGTATGTACACCATGATCATCTTCATAAATTTTTCCACCACGATGTTCATCATAAAGAGCCATAACAGTATGTTCATCATAGAGTACCGATTGGACACGAGAGTAAGGACAAACATAAATACAGAAGTTCTCCTTTAAAAACACAATATCATAAATCAGGAAAGCTGCAATACCAAGAACAAAGCCTATCATTGTCATATGCTCGCCCGGATTACTTAAATATTGGAAGAAAGTATCTGGCGGAATGAAATACCACATAAAGTCAGCTCCCGCAATAAGCGCTAATACTGTCCAAATTAAAATAGCAATAAATTTTTTCACCTTATTCTCAGGTTTAGACATGTCCGGTTCTTGCTGTTTGTTCCCGATACGTTTACGTAAATGCAAAAGTTTTGTTTCAATCAAGTCACGATAAATGACGCGAAACACAGTCTGCGGACATACCCATCCACAAAATACACGACCACCCATAACAGTCATACCAAAAATAGTTATAAAAAGCAGCATCAACAAAAACGGCATCAAATACAACTCTTGCATATCAAACTGCACAAAAGCAAGATCTAGTTTCATCTTATCAAAACTAAGCATAAAAAACTGATGTCCATTAATATGTATCCATGGAAGCCCTAAAGCAACAATTGTCGCTAGTGCATACACATAATATCTTTTTATTCTCCACGGTGTAGGTATTTCTATACCTTTTTTTTCTTTGCTCATCTATTTTTCTCCTATAAATTAATTTGGACAGGTTATTGTGTTGATAACCTGTTCTTCTGCATCTTTTTGTGTATGTGTGATCAATGAACCAAAAGCCACCTGTTTTAATTCTCTGGATTCAATATAATCTTTGAGGGAACTTCTGCTTACATTTAAAAGACGTGCCATCTCACTCACACTTTTTTTCTCTCTAATATACTCTATTATTTCATTTAAATAGACATCAAATTTAGAATTTGATCTACTGCCTTTTGGCCTTCCTATCATCCGTTTTGCATCATTTTTTAATTTTTGACGCAACTGATCCATAAGCCCTAAAATCAACATTGCACTACTCTCTTGTGAAATTATAACAGAGTGTTTTATAATATGTACTGTATATTTATTTTTCAACAAACAACTCATCATCTGAATCAAATCTTCCATGTTTGTTGTTAAAACCCAAACATCATATATTAATAGCGTTGCTTCTTCTTTTGATTGAAGATAAGACGTCACATTCGCACGCTCGTCTAAACGCTTATTTTGTGATGTATAATCTATAAATTCATCATCTATAACAAGGTTTTTTGCTACTGCATAAGAATTTATATACTGTAATTGTTCATGAGCAGATAAAAAATTCTTATCCGGGCGTATATAGACAACTGTCATTTAACGGTTAAACCTCTCTTATTATTGATTTTCATCGTCATTATACACTTATTTGACGATGAAAGTCAATATATATTACTATTATTTCGTCAATTCGTTGAATATTTAACTTAAAAAGTAAAATTGACACCTCCAATACAGCAAATTTTATATCCAATAATGCTAAAATAATAAAACATTTAAATAAAAAAGATTTAATCTTATGACAACAAAACAATACATCTTAGAAACTATTAAAAAACGTCCACTGATTATAGATGGTGCCATGGGTACGCAGTTGCAACAACGTGATGATAAAATTCCAAAAGAAGCATGGGAAGGGAATGAAGGTTGTAATGAACTGCTCAATGTGACAGCTCCTGAGATAATGAATGAAATATTTCATGCCTACCTTAATGCCGGAGCCGATTTCATCACCACAAACACCTTTGGTTCATTCTCCTGGGTTTTAGATGAATACAACATTGCTGAGCGTGCCTATGAGCTGACACGTGCCGGAGCGGAGCTTGTAAAAAAACAGTGTGAAGCTTTTTCAACACCTGAGCATCCCCGTTTTTGTCTTGGTTCTATAGGACCGGGAACCAAACTTCCATCTCTTGGACATATCACTTATGATGAGATGTATGCAGGATATACTGAATTTTGTCTTGCTCTTATTGACGGCGGTGTTGATGTTTTTCTCATTGAAACTGCCCAGGATCCGCTTCAAATAAAGGCTGCTCTGCATGCCATTCAGGAAGCTTGCAGACAAAAAGAGGTGGAGATTCCTATTATGGTTTCCGTTACAATTGAACTCAGCGGAACAATGCTTATAGGAACGGATGCTGAGACAATTGCAACCATTATGGAGCCTTTTGATATTCTCTCTCTTGGATTTAACTGCGGTACAGGACCCGAGCAGGTACTCAAGCACGTAAAAACACTCAGTGAACTCTGGGGTAAGCCAATCAGCGTTCATGCAAACGCAGGTCTGCCGCAAAACCGCGGAGGCTACACTTACTACCCGATGGGACCTGATGAGTTTGTTGCACAACAGGAGAAGTTTTTAGAGTATGACGGTGTGAGCTTTTTAGGAGGATGTTGCGGAACAACACCACAGCATATTCGTGCATTGGTTAATAAAGTCACAGCAGTTACACCCAAAGCACCCTCAGGATCACAGCAAAATTCTATCGCTTCACTTTTTAACACCGTTCCTCTTATGCAGGAACCCGCACCGCTTCTTGTCGGAGAACGCTCAAATGCAACCGGTTCAAAAGCGTTTAGAGAACTTCTCCTTGCAGAAAATTATGAAGGTACGCTCTCTGTTGCGCAGCAGCAAGTTCGTGCAGGAGCGCATGTACTTGATGTAAATGTCGGTTTTGCGGGGCGTGATGAGACAAAAGACATGACGGAAGTCATGGCAATGTATGCCCAAAAAATCGCTCTGCCGCTTATGCCTGATTCTACCCAGACAAAAGGGCTTGAAACTGCACTTAAACACATCGGAGGCAAACCGATTCTAAACTCTGTAAATCTTGAAGACGGCGAGCCGAAATTTGATGCTGTTTGTCAATTAGCCAAAAAATTTGGAGCAAGTCTGGTTTGTTTAACTATCGATGAAGTTGGTATGGCAAAAACGGTCGAGGATAAAATCAAAGTAGCCGAGCGTATTATAGACCTTGCAACCAACCGTCACGGTATCAAAAAAGAAGATCTTGTTTTTGATGTTTTAACCTTTACACTCGGCTCCGGTGATGAAGAGTATTTTGATGCGGGTATCAATACTATTGAAGCTATACGACAACTTCGGCAGAAACATCCTGAAGTCGGTGCTATTTTAGGGCTCTCTAATATCTCGTTTGGACTTGATAAAGATGCACGGCCTTACCTTAATTCTATGTTCTTACATCATTGTGTCCAAGCAGGCCTTACTTCAGTTATCATCAATGTAAAACATATCATTCCATTAAATAAAATTCCTAAACAAGATCAGGAAATTTGTGATGATTTGATTTTTAACCGCAAACCAAACGGGGAAGCACTTTTTACCTTTATTGAGCACTTCTCATCCAAAGAAGCTGTGGACAATGATGCCGTAGATGAAGAATACCTAAAAATGAGCGATGAAGAGAAAATTGCAAAACTTTTGATGGATGGAGACAAAGACAGAATGATTCCTCTTGTCGAAGAGGCGCGTCATAAAATAGCTCCTGAGAAAATTGTTAATGAAATTCTCATAGATGCTATGAAAGTCGTCGGTGAGCTTTTCGGTTCAGGACAAATGCAGCTCCCTTTTGTTTTGCAGTCTGCCGAGACTATGAAAAAAGCAGTCGATCATCTCAAACCCTATCTGCCAAAAGTTGAAAAAGAGACTGATACGACACTTGTGCTGGGAACCGTCAAAGGAGATGTGCATGATGTCGGAAAAAACCTTGTCGATATTATTCTCTCAAATAACGGCTACAAAGTTATCAATCTCGGTATAAAAGTAGAGCTTGATAACTTTTTGCAAACTCTTGAAGAGTCCAATGCGCAGGCACTCGGAATGAGCGGTCTTTTAGTCAAATCAACACAGGTTATGCTTGAAAACCTAAATATCCTGCAGGAAAAGGGCATTAAAATACCTGTGCTTTTAGGCGGAGCAGCCCTTACAAGAGCTTTTATAGATGATTTTTGCCGTCCTGCGTATGATGGTCCTATTTTTTACTGTAAAGATGCTTTTGACGGAGTAACCGCTATGAGCCGCATAGAAGCCGGTAACTTTGACACAAACCTGCATCCCGATGCACCTGAAATACAACGCAAAGAAGTCAAAGAGTATATTATTCCTCCTTTGTCTGAAATAAAAATGCCTTCACGTGATGTATCTGTACCAACACCTCCATTTTGGGGAAGACGTGAAATTAAACTGACACAACAGCAAATTGAAATGGCCTTTGAGTGGATAAATCATAAACTGCTTTTCAAATCCCGATGGGGATACTCTTCAAAAGGCATGAGCAAAGAGGCTTACCAAAAACAACTCGATGAAGTTGTCTGGCCTGCCTATGAAAAACTTAAAAAACGTTTTATTGAAGAAAAACTTTTTGAGCCGACGATTCTTTACGGCTACTGGCCGTGCAGGAGTGACGACACATCTTTACTTGTTTTCCATGAAAATGAGGGCTGGTTTGCAGAAGAAGATGTCAACCGTGAGCCGCTTGAACATATAATAGGACGTGCTGAAGAGGTCTTTACCTTCCCTCGCCAGAGAAAGAAGCCACACCGCGCACTGAGCGACTTCTTTCATAATGACAGGCATGATGTAGTTGCACTTACCTGTGTAAGTGCCGGAAGTAAAATAAGCGATGCTGAACGTGAAATATATGACAGAGGCGATTATACAGAGTATTACCAATTTCACGGTCTCGGGGTTGAACTCGCTGAAGCTCTTGCAGAAATTGCACACAAGCAGATTAGACTCGATTTAAACATTGCAAAAGATGAAGGCAACACTCTTGGTGATGTACGTATGAACAGATATCAGGGAAGCCGTTACTCATTCGGCTATGCAGCCTGCCCTGATTTGGAACTCAACCGCCCGCTGTTTGATCTTTTAAAACCTGAAGAGTTTGGTATTGAACTGAGTGAAACATTTCAGATTCATCCCGAGCAGTCGACTTCAGCGCTTGTCGTTTATCATCCTGAGGCTACATATTATAATGTGTAGCCAAAAGAATACTTTCGCAAGTTAAGAACTAATTTCTTCTGCTCTTTGTAGCTCATCCAAATAATCTGACATTGGATCATCCGGATCGTTGTTCACTATAGCATATAAGCCGATAGTATTAAGATGCTCTTTATCTGCAAATACTTTTGAAGCATTCTCCCAGTTAATGTGCTCCCAAAAACCATCAAGATATTTTGCTCTTTCATTTTTATAATCAAGATAATAAGCATGTTCCCAGACATCACATGTAAGCAATGGTATTTCATTGTGTGCTATTGGTGTTTGGGCATTGGAAGTGTTGAGTATTTTTAGATGTTCATGCTGATCAAGCACAAGCCATGTCCACCCTGAACCAAAATTTGTCAGTGCGGCATTTAAAAATGCCTCTTTGAATTTTTCCATACTGCCGAAAACTTCTGTAATTTTTCTAAGCAGTGCATCTGAGGGCGTGGTTGCAACAGGAGAGAGACAGTTCCAATAAAAGTTATGATTAAAGGTTTGTGCAGCATTATTAAATATGGCACCGTCTGACTGGGTGATGATATATTCCAAACTCATTTCTTCATACTCAGTACCTGTAATCAGTGCATTAAGTTTGTTTACATAACCTGCATGATGTTTTTCATGATGATAAAAAAGTGTTTGCTGGGTTAAAAAAGGTTCTAATGAATCCATGGCATAAGGTAAAGCCGCTAATGTATGTTGCATAATAAACTCCTTTTGTTATATTAAATTATTATACAGCAAAATTTAAAAACGATTCTTTAATGATCGTATTTAGTAAAATTATTATATTTAATCATCTGATTAAGAACTTTTATATAGTCTGGTCCCATTTCAGAGTACCTATCCAAACCTGAAGTTATTTTATAAGGGTCATTATAAAGTAAACGCAGTTGACGGAACTTACTGTATGCCTTTCCTTTAGCCATCATTTCACAATAAGCACGTATTGAGTCTTCAATCGTATCAAATTTTCTTAACCATATAGTTTGTTTACCACCCCTTTTTTCACCTGCGGCAATACGTGGTTCATTTGTATTTGAACTCCACATCCCAAAAACATTATTTGCTTCTTTGAAAAACCTTGAGGTTGCCCATGAGCTTTCCATTGCTGCTTGAGCCAATGTGACACTGACAGGATGTGGTTTTAATCGTGCCAATAGATCTTCATCGCTTTTAGCCTTATACTTTTTTTTCAATAATTCAATCTCTTGCGTATTTGTTTTATTTTGGATATCTTTTGCGATTCTTTCATACCTTTGCATCAGTTCATCATGCACCTTGCGCACGGTCGGCACCAGTAATTTTATAAATCTTTTTTTTCTCTCTTTAACTGACATCACATGTACAGGCGCTTTTACTATTTCTCGCTTTACACTATTATTGTTTTCGTTCAATCCAAAAAGAGACAAGCTCATACACGATAATAAGATTAATTTGATTACTTATCCTTTATCTTTCTTTCCAAAATACTCATAATCCATATATTTTGTTCGATTTTTAATTTCAGAATATCTTGTAAAAAATTTTATGATAGCAAATATGTTGGCTATAAGCAAAAATACAAGCACTAAAGTAGTAGATACCCCCATTTCACTGAGTAAAAGATAAAGAAAATAGCTTGCAAGCACAAACGCAATAATTTGTAAAAATAAAAATAGTATTGGTAGAATTTTGGATTTTCTTCTTCTGTCATGCATCTTGCCTCCTCCTCAATAAAATCTATTACTTTTACATATAATTGTAACTATTGTAACTGAATGAAAATAAAAGATATATAAATATCTACTATTAACTTATCTTCTTCTATAAGATAGTGCCTCAAGTAAGTGTTCTTTTTGAATAAGCTCCGACTTCTTCAAATCTGCGATTGTACGGGCAACTTTTTGTATCTTCTTTATACTCCTGAATGAAAGTGAAAATCTGCCTATTGCCGTCTGCAGTGTTTCATAAGATTCATTATCCATCCTACAAAAAGTATCTAAATCTTTATCCTGTAAGTGCGCATTAAATTCTCTTTGTCCGCGTTTTTTGCAAAAAATATGTGCTTCAACCACCATCTTATGCATCTCTTTTGATGAGAAACTCGCACAATCATTAGCATCTACATTTTGCATTACTACATTTAAATCTATTCTGTCTAAAAATGGTTCTGAGAGGCGGTTTTTATATTTTTGAATTTCTAAATCACTGCATCTGCACTCTTTATGTACATCTAGTAAATTTCCACAGGGACATGGGTTCATAGCACCTACAAACAAAAACTTAGCTGGATATTCCACTTTTGAATTTACTCGAGAAATCCTTATTTTTGCATCCTGCATTGGTTCTCTAAGTGATTCGAGAACAGCTTTTGAAAAATGCGGCAGTTCATCAAAAAATAGTATTCCATTATTTGCAAGCCCTACTTCACCAATTTTAGCCTTGTGACTTCCACCTCCGAAAATACTTGCCGGTGTAGAGCTGTGATGTGGATTTTTAAGTGTTCTATGAGGTTTAAATTCCGGTTCATACCCTTCTAAAACTTCAAGCTTGGCCACATCCAAAATTTCACTCGCAGTCATCGGAGGAAGAATATAACGCAGTCTGTTTGCAATCATGCTTTTACCACACCCGGGACTTCCTTCTAAAATTATATTATGAAATCCTGCCGCTGCTATTAAAGCCGCTCTTTTTGCAACATCCTGCCCTTTCACATCTATAAAGTCTTCTAAATACTCTTTAACATAATAATATTTTTGTGCGTCAATATCATAATGGGGGTAATTAATCTCGCTTTGTTTGATATTCGGCAATGCAGTTTCTTGATTTTTGAGTATTTCTACTGCTTCATTTAAACTTTTTACACCGTAAAACGAAACATTTGGTATTTTAGAAAGCTTTTGAAGTGATTCAAAAGGCACTATTGCTTGAGATATCAGCCCTTGATTAGCAAGAGAAAGGATTAAAGGGTAAAGTTGTATATTTTCTTTGACACTGCCGTCAAGTCCTAACTCTCCAAATACAAACCAGCGGTTCAAATCAACATCGCTCTCATTCAAAAGTATAAGCACTGCCATACTTAAATCAAACTGCGAACCTGATTTTGCAAGTTCAGATGGAGCGAGTAGAAATGTGATTCGTTTAGGAGGAAATGAAAAATCATTACTAAGCAGTGCAGATTTTACCCGTTCTTTTGATTCTGTAATAGCAGTAGAAGCCATCCCTACTATAGAAAATGACGGCAAGCCTTTTGTCAATGTTGATTCTACGTCAACAACTTTCGCATCAACTCCCTCATATGTCGCACAACGAACTTTTTTCATAGAACCAACCTTCTTTTAATTGGTTCTATAGTAGCTTATTACTTTACATGTAAGGAATAACATGACAATTTGTCATATTATTTAGCGTGTTTCTTCTCTTTTTGCATTCTTTTATACTCTTTTTCAAACTTCTTACGACGAGCATAGGAGAGTTTATCTATAAAAAGTATCCCCTCCAAATGATCCATTTCATGCTGGATTGCTATAGCTAAAAGCCCATCTGCCTCGAGTGTTTTCGTATTGCCGTATCTGTCTTGATAGTTTATAACAACATTGTCATAACGTTTGATGTCTTCATAAAACTGGGGAACACTCAAACATCCCTCTTGGTAAGTTGTCTCACCGCTCTTATGTGTCATTACCGGGTTGATTATTTCAAGCAGGTTTTCGGGAGGCTGCTCGCCGTCTTCATCCGGGATATTTAAAATAAGTGCCCGAATTGGATGTGCAACCTGAATTGCGGCGAGCCCTATACCGTTTGTATTTACCATTAATGGATTCATCGCATCTAAAAGTTTATGCAAAGAGGCATCAAATTCTTTGACTTCTTTAGATTTTTCTCTTAACCTTTTATCCGGATATTCAACTATATTTAACTTCATTTTCTAAAAATATTTCCTGTTATTATGATCTTAATGAAACGGCATAATCCATACTTTTTTGCTCATAAGCTTTTTGTATGCCATCCATTGCACTCACTACAATCTCTTCAACGGAATGTTCAGAATCTATATCTGTCACACCGATAGAAATTTTCAACTGAATCTCTCTGTCTGCCAAAAAGAAGTTAGAGTTTGAGACCAAATCACATAATCTTTCACTTGCTTTTTTAGCACTCTCTATATCTGTATGCTTTAACAGCATTGCAAAAACTCCGTTGCCGTAATGCGCAACTATGTCACTACGTCTTGAAGTTTTTAACAATAACCTTGCTATGGTTCTTGTCATCAGCAAAATTGCTTTATCATTGTTGACACTTTTTTTAAGCTCACGGGAAAGTTCTATCATAATAAGCGAACTCTTGTGATTAAACTCATTAATAAGCCCAATTTCCTGCTCAATTTTAGTGAGTAGATAGCGTTTATTGTAAACACCGAATTTATTGTCAAATATAGTCTCATTCTCAACACTTTTAACAATCTTGGCAGTGTCGTCATAGATAGTTTTCATTTGAGAACTTTGTGTTTTCAAAATTGAATTAAGTTTGGAAACATCCCCTTCTAAAATACCAATAACATTCAATGCTGCTTTGACTTCTGGTGTATTCTCAAGCTCTTTTTTTCTTTTTTCTAAAATCTTTGTCATCAAAGACATGTTTTTATAAAGATTAGCAGTAACAGTGAGTATACTTTTTATTGAAATGAAGCCCTGTTTAAGGTTTTGTTCTAGAAGAATAGTGTTTTCATCATCATCATTCTCTTCAAGTTCTAAAATTGAATGGATCTGTTTACGAAGATTATCACTCTTATCTTCTAGCAATCTGTCAAAATAGAGTGAAAAGTTGTTTGGAGTAGGTGGTAAATTATCTGCGATTAGTGCATTCAAAACCTCTTTGGCATAGATTTCAATATCACTTGAAGAGCTGTCTATATTTAAACTTTTTATAGCAGGTGATTTTGTTCCTGATGTTGCATTAGAGCCATCAAGACTTTTTTTTACTCTTGTTTTCATAACACCTGCCATATTGACTCCTTACTCTTTTTCGTTTTTAACTAAAACTTCATCAATCATACCATAATCTTTTGCCTCAGCAGCACTCATAAAGTTATCACGGTCTGTGTCTTTTTCAATGGTTTTAATACTTTGCCCCGTATTTTGAGCCAATATGCCGTTTAATTCTTTTTTCATGCGAAGAATCTCTTCTGCTTGAATTGCTATGTCTGTTGCCTGACCCTGAGCACCGCCAAGAGGCTGGTGTATCATAATTCTAGCATGAGGCAGTGCATAACGCTTGCCTTTTTCACCACATGAAAGTAAAAAAGCGCCCATTGATGCAGCCTGCCCTATACAAATCGTAGCAACATTGGGACGAATATAGTTCATTGTATCAAAAATAGCCATTCCCGCAGTTACAACCCCACCCGGAGAGTTAATATAACAATAAATCTCTTGTTCAGGGTCTTCTGCTTCAAGAACTAAAAACTGTGCAACAATAGTCGAAGCCACAGAAGCATTAACCTCTCCT
>CAZDEM010000032.1:0-13134 GCA_964504315.1 uncultured Sulfurimonas sp. | reverse complement strand
TAATCTTTGATAAGGTTGAAGTTAAGATATTTATAGATATCATCCTCTTTACCTTCAATTTTTTTCGTTAATGCCAAATACTCTTCTTTTGTTGGAATTTTTCCAAGAAGTGAACATACTGCGGCAAGTTCTGCAGAACCTAGATAAACCTGAGCACCTTTGCCTAAACGGTTGTCAAAGTTACGAGTTGAAGTTGAAAACACTGTTGCATTATCGGCAACGCGTGCTTGATTTCCCATACACAATGAACATCCAGGTATCTCAGTACGTGCTCCAGCTGCACCAAAGAGTGCATAATACCCATCTTCAACAAGTTGTTTTTCATCCATTTTTGTCGGAGGACAAACCCATAAACGAGTTGGAACAGGGCCTTCACCTTTTAATACTTCACCGAGTGCACGGTAGTGACCGATATTTGTCATACATGAACCGACAAATACTTCATCAATATTGTGCGGACGTTTTGAATCAGCTAAAATCTCAGAAAGTGTTGCAACATCATCCGGATCATTTGGACATGCTAAAATCGGTTCTGTAATTTGATCTAAATCAATCTCAATTACTGCAGCATATTCTGCATCATTATCCGCTTCCATAAGTTCTGGTTTTTCTAACCACTCTTCCATTTTTGCAATACGTCGGCGAAGTGTTCTGTGATCTTCATACCCTGCTTCAATCATTTGATCAAGTAAGACGATATTTGATTTCAGGTATTCAACTACAGGTTCTTTGTTTAACTGCACCGTACAAGCAGCAGCAGAACGTTCAGCGGAAGCATCAGAAAGTTCAAATGCTTGTTCAGCTTTAAGATCAGGCAAACCTTGAATCTCTAAAATACGTCCGGCAAAAATATTTTTCTTACCTTTTTTTTCAACTGTCAGTAAACCTTCTTTAATCGCTTGATGAGGAATAGCATTAACAAGATCACGAAGCGTGATACCCGGTTGCATTTCACCTTTAAATTTTACTAAAACAGACTCAGGCATCGTAAGAGGCATAGAACCGGTTACTGCTGCAAACGCAACAATTCCAGAACCACCAGGAAATGATATACCAATAGGGAAACGTGTATGACTATCTGCACCAGTACCAACAGTATCAGGAAGAACCATTCTGTTTAACCATGAGTGAATAACACCATCACCCGGACGAAGTGCAACACCTGAACGGTTTGCTATAAAATCAGGTAAAGTGTGATGCATTTTCACATCAGACGGTTTTGGATATGCAGCTGTATGACAAAATGATTGAAGTACAAAATCAGCATTAAAACCAAGTGCTGCAAGTTCTTTAATTTCATCTCTTGTCATTGGACCAGTTGTATCTTGAGAACCAACAGTACTCATTTGTGGTTCACAATACATACCAGGACGCACACCGTCAATACCACATGCATTTCCAACCATTTTTTGAGCTAAAGTATACCCTTTGCCTGTATCTTCCGGCTGATCAGCAGTTAAGAAAATATCAGTTGAACCCATACCTAAAACTGAACGGGCTTTAGTAGTCAAACCACGACCAATAATTAATGGTATACGTCCACCTGCACGAACTTCATCAGTAATCGTATTTGGATTTAATTTAAATGTAGCAATACACTCACCATTTTTATGTGCTTCACCTTTATATGGATAGATATCAATAACATCACCCATTTCCATTTGTGTTACATCAAGTTCTAATGGTAATGCACCTGAATCTTCAGCAGTTGCAAAGAAAATTGGAGCAATAATTCCACCAAGTACGACACCGCCAGTACGTTTGTTTGGTACACCAGGAATATCTTCACCCATATGCCATTGAACAGAGTTGATCCCTGATTTACGGCTAGATCCAGTTCCAACAACATCACCAACATAAGCAACTGGATGACCTAGTTCTTTTAGTTTGTTAATAGTACCAATAGGATCTTCCATTTTTGCCCCAAGCATAGAGTTTGCATGAAGAGGGATATCTGAACGGGTAAATGCTTCAGAAGCCGGAGATAAATCATCAGTATTTGTTTCACCAGGAACTTTAAACACTGTTACAGTGATTTTTTCAGGTAATTCAGATTTATGAGTAAACCAGTCAGCATTTGCCCAAGCAGTTAAAACTTCGCTTGCAGCTGTAACACCTTTTTTGTGTAACTCTTCCACATCATTAAATGCATCATATACAAGTAATGTATGTGAAAGTGCTTCAATTGCAGCAGCTACAACTTTAACATTTTTTGATGTAAGGGCATCAATCATTGGTTTAACATTATATCCACCAAGCATTGTCCCAAGCATTGCAATAGCTTTTTCAGGTGGAATTGCAGCTACATGGTGCTCTTCAGAAGCAACTTCATTTAAAAAAGCAGCTTTTACATAAGCAGCATCATCCACGCCTGGAGATACACGGTTTTCCAAAAGATCCAGCATATCTTCAACATATTCGCCTGTTTTAATGAATTCAATAACTTCTACTGTTTGTTCTGCAGTTAAAGGTAATGGAGGGACACCAAGTGCCGCTCTTTCTTCTACGTGTGCCTTATAAGCTTCTCTAAATCCCATAATATTTCCTATTGTCAGTTTAATTTGCAGATATTATAGCTAAAAGATAAGTAATGATTTTGATAGTGTTACTTATGTAAACACTTATATTTTGTTAAATTCATTTATTGTGAAAAAAAGTAACACTTAAATATTACGCTTAGCTATTTCAGCACAAATCACTTCTCTATCGCTACCAATATAATTGTTTTTTAACCATAAAAGATAAGAATCAGGCAATTCATTGTATGGCATGCCTTTGTATTGTCCAAAATTAATTCTTGCACTGTTTTGTATATTGACTACAGCTTCTCTTGTAGTAGCTTCTACATGTAAAGTTTGCAGCAGTCTAATAAACTCTTGATACTCTAAATTTTTTCTAATAGTAAATGTATATGTATCAAAATCAAAATATCCCTTTCTTTCACTAACAAAATGTTCAATCTCTTGAATCTGCTCTACACTTAGCATTTCCAAGTTCTCTACATACACACTGAAAGATTTTTTGTGTTTTGTAAATGTAAAATGCGGTTTGGACATTATAAAATTTCTCTCACGCCTTTTGTATTTGGCGAGGAAAGAACACCCTCGTGTTCCAGCTGTTCTACAACCCTTGCAGAACGGTTATAACCGATTTGTAATTTTCTTTGCAAATAAGAAATTGATGTCTTTTTATCATTTAAAACAACACTTTTTGCGTCTTCAAAAAGAGGATCCAACTCTTCATAACTCTCACCGGATGCAGAGGAATTACCACCCTCTCCATTACTTTCTTCTATCAAGAAACTTTTATCATAATTAGGTTCCCGCTGTGCTTTTATAAAATCTACTATTTTTTCTATCTCTTCTTCTGTTGCCCATGGCGCATGCAATCGTACCAATGCCGGTGCTCCAGGAGGAGTAAAAAGCATATCACCGCGTCCAAGCAGAGACTCTGCTCCCATCTGATCTAAAATAATTTTAGAGTCAATTTTTTGTCCTACTCTATATGAAATACGTGAAGGCAGATTGGCTTTAATAAGTCCTGTCACAACATCAACAGACGGTCTTTGTGTGGCAATGATAAGGTGAATACCGCAGGCACGTGACTTTTGAGCAAGCCTTGCGATGGAAAGCTCAACATCTTTGCCGCTTGTCATCATCAAATCAGCCAACTCGTCAATAATAACAACGATGTAAGGAAAATGCTCACCGCCTTCGCGTTTTACTTTTTCATTATAGTTTTCTATATTTTTTGTACGGCTGTCAGCCATAAGTTCATAACGGCGTTCCATTTCATTCACCATATTGTTGAGTGAAATTATCGCCTGTTTAGGTTTCGTGATAACAGGTGTAAGCAGATGCGGTATATCATTATATATAGAAAACTCCAGCATTTTCGGGTCAATCATTAAAAGTCTGAGTTGATCAGGAGAATTTTTATATAAAAGTGAGAGTATCATAGCATTGATACCGACACTCTTCCCGCTTCCCGTAGTTCCCGCTATAAGCAAATGCGGAAGCTTTTTTAAGTCTGTAACGAAAGGCTTACCAACAATATCTTTTCCAAGTGCTATTGTAAGCGGTGATGCAGAATCTTTAAAAAGTTTATCATCTAAAAGCTCACGCAGATAAATGGTGTCTACACTCTCATTTGGTATTTCTATACCTACTACATCTTTACCGGGAATCGGTGCCTGAATACGGATTGTCTCAGCAGAGAGAGCCATCGCCAAATCATCTTGAAGGTTGAGTATTTTACTCACCTTTACATTCGCAGCGGGCTTAAATTCAAACGTAGAAACCACCGGACCGGCATATGTGCGTACAACATCACCCTCAATTTTAAAATGTGCCAGTTTTTCTATAAGATATCTGATTTTTTCATCTACCTCTTTTTCATCAACATTATGTGTAGTTTTATTGGGTTTTTGTAAAAAATCCACAGAAGGCAATTTAAAATTTTTAGGTTTTTCCACTTTGCCTTTTTCTATATTTGCCAAAAGCTTCGTATTTTCTTCAAGTTCATCTACAATCACGGTATTTTTGTGTTCTTTCACATCCGCGGCAATGTCAAGTATCGTTTTTTTTGTATCGTTTTTTTCTTCTTTTCTTAAATATGCAGGTTTATCTATCTCTTCTTCAAGGTTTTCAAGCTCTTGAGCTTCTTCCTCTTTAGGTATCGGTTTTTTTATCTCTTTTTTTTCTCTTTTCGTATCACTTTTCTCAAAAGATGCAGAAGATATAGAAGAAACTGTTGCAGGGACTCTTTTAGGTTTTAAAAATGATGCCGTTACATGTAAAAGCTCAGAACTGCTTTTATCAAAAAGAATTACCATGGCTACAGCTGTAATCATAAACCAAAAGACCCATAATCCAAATACACCGATATATGGTGATAAAAAATCCACAAAATCAGCACCAAACTTTCCTCTGTAATTATTTGTTACAAGTAATGCTTGTGCAATAAGTGAAGAACAAAGAAGCAAAAAAGAGGCAGCAGCCACTTCTGCTTTTCTAAAACCAAAAGATGTATCTTTGTATAAATAGTACAAAGGTGTAAGCAAAATAAACAAATATACAAAAGAGATATACCCAAAGTAAAGTTGATTGTATGAAGAAAAAGTCGCACCGTAGCTACCCATCAAGCCGGTTGAACCAAATAGAGTAGAAAAACCAAGATAGATTAAAACGCCAAAAATAATAATAAACACAGTATCTTTCAAACTAGAGAACCTTTATAAGAAATGAATTGATTTTTTATAAAGAAAGTATAGCCAAAAACGTTCCATAAAGGAACTATAAATAATTTACAAGACTTAACTGTGAAACTTTTCCAACAGTTGAGAGCATTGCCTGATAATTTAAATTGAGCTGTTGCAGTTTGAGTGATGCTTCGGCGATGTCAGTATCTATTACAGATGACCTAAGTGTCATAGTACTTATTTCAAGCAACTGTGATCTCTCCAGAGAATTTGTCAATGTATTTGATTGTGCGCCAACCACCGAGTGACTTCGTGAGATATGTGATTGCAGTTTATCAAGCATTGATATTGCATTCTCTATACCTTGATTTCTTTGTGTACCGCCTGAACTATCAGGGTAAACTTTATGGTCTTCTACCGCTGTTATGGCTTCATCAAGATTTTTAAAAAAATCTGTTTTTGGATCAATAATTGTCAGTGCATTGTTGGCATTAAAAGAGACAACAGATGATGATGCACTGGTAAAATCCCCACTTTTTGAGTCATATAAAGAGAGACTTGCTTTTGTGTCGTATGAGTTTGCATCATCAAATTTTATTTTACCGTCATATGTTAAAAAAGTATTTCCGGCTGCTTTTGAATCAGCAACAGCTTTATCATATGCTACATCGGTATTTGCTGTCGGGTATATGCCTGTTGTTGTCATATTTATAACATCCATAAGCTGCTGATATGTCATGTCATCTGCATTTACAGCAGCCCGCGGAGTACTTGTCATATCAAAAATACTGTAAGTGTTCCCACTGATATTATCTGTAAATGTTGAACCGCCGTTTGCTGTATTTTTCAGATCTATATCAATGTCCATTGCAGCACCGCCGATAGTCTTACCTACGAGTTTGAAAGTTGTACCGTCAAGTGTATACGTTTTAGGCGTTGTAGATGGCAATATTTCTGTTTGCGTATCGGCCACATCAGAAAGTTTTGTAGAAGGTACAGCGAAAGCATTTTTCTCTAATGCCACATGCGGAACACTCGAAGTGTTATATGATTTTAGAACTTGTGGAACATTTGATGTGAGTTCAGAACCGTCTTTTGTAAAACTTGTTCTGTCATAGAGCAAACCGTCAATATTGCTAATAGTTGAAGTCGATGATGCATACGGTGATTTTATAAATTCTTTTACATATAAATCATTTGCAGGTGGTGTAGTCGGGTTAATGACTTCAGCGAAATTTGTTTCACCGCCGTCTAAGTTACTGATTTGTCCGGCATTTGCACCATAAACTGCATCATTTATATTTGCTTCATCATTTCCGTCACTTTGATCAAAATCAACTGCCCCGACCATATGAAAATCAAGTTTTGAAGAGCCTTGCATCTTGTCTTCTATAGTTATTTGTCCATTACTGTTTAATCCGACATTCACTAGCTGTAAATTTGAAGTGTTGCCATACGCTTTACCTATTTCGCTTAAAAGATAATCAATTTTATCATCATCTTTCATATCAATTTGTTTATTAAATGATGTACCGTCACTTTTAACACCACGAATATAAAAATGATGCTTTTGTGTTACGGTATCAACAGTTGAATCGGTATCACCCATTAAATCTCTAATAGTATCATCTTTGGTAATTGTTGCGAAGCTACCATTTTGTGCACTTGTTGCAGTGAATCCCGGATATTTTTTACTTAAATTTTCCTGTATAACATTTGTAGTGACATTTCTTCGCGTACCTTTATCTTCGCCTAAAAAGAGTTCTGAACCTGTAAGATTGTATTTTTGCGTAGAATTTGAACCTAAAAAAGAATCCATACCGGCATCATTACCGTGATAAACACCATTGTCGTCTATAGGTCGTGTATTTACAGCAGAACCGGAAAATAAAAATTCCCCGTTTATAGAGGTATTTGCAAGATTTTTAAAATGTTTCTCCAATCCTCGAAGTTCACCTGCTATAGCATCAAGAGAGTCAGTGCTGTGTGCTCCGTTCGCAGCATTTACAAGAAGTGTTCTCGTTCTGTTCATTGAAGTTTCAAATTCATTTAAAACAACATCCGTTTGATTGGAAACTTTATACCCACTTTCAGTACTTTTTTTAATCTGTCCAATAGTAACAAGTTCATTATCGAGTCTCATCGTTTCGGTAAAAGTTCTTACATCATCTTTTGCATACTGAATCTTTAATCCTGAAGCAATCTGTTTGTTTACATCAAAAAGTTCATTATTTATTTTTAAATTATTTGTACTATACAGACTATTGTAGTACATACTTGATGTTACACGCATAATATTTCTCCACTTACAGATTATTGTCTAAATTCTCTTATATTACTAAAAGTATAGCAATAAAA
Source organism: uncultured Sulfurimonas sp. (assembly GCA_964504315.1). GTDB lineage: Bacteria > Campylobacterota > Campylobacteria > Campylobacterales > Sulfurimonadaceae > Sulfurimonas. The sequence continues at coordinate 5,576 of CAZDEM010000032.1, read as the reverse complement.
GTTCCATATGTTGACACTATCGACCAAATATTATTTACTTTTAAGTAAATTGTCACTATCATTTCGACTTCAACAACTGATTTGCCAGAGTGATGGAACGGTATACATAGCGGATTCAAAATCCGCCGCCTCACGGCTTAGGGGTTCAAATCCCCTCTCTGGTACCATTTTACAGTTGTTAGTTCTCATAAATGAGAGATAATCATGTTATTTATTAAAATAATTTTTCTACTCATCTTCCCTATACTGATTTTTGCAGCAAATAATTTACAAAGTAATTATTTTATACAAAACGATTTTATTATGCTCTCTGATATTGTACATGTAAAGAAAAAAGATGATAAAAAACTTTTCAATATAGACAAATATAGACATTCTAAACGAATAAAAAGAGACAAACTCCTAAAAATACTTCAAAAAAACGGTTACAGCAACTATGCCTCAAAACACAGTTATATCCAATTTACAAAACGAAGTCCTATTGACACAACACTTATACAAAACAGTATAAAAAAACTCTATACTCAAAAATATAAAACCATTAAGATATCGTCAATCACTATTATTCCTACACATTATCTTGAGAAACTGCCTCAAAACTACAGTGTGCATTTTAATGAAAGAGCGCATTTGTCCAAAAAAGGTGTTTTATATATAAAAACAGATGATAATAAAAAGATATTTTTTAATTATCAGATTCTCGCTGCCGTTTCTGTTTTAACAGCCAGAAATAACATTAAAAAAGATAGCGAACTCAGCAGTGTAAATACACGAAAAAAGAGTATAATACTAAATAAATTTAGAGCAATGCCTCTGCAGGGATTACATGTAAGCAGCTATCAGGCAAAACATAATTTAAAAACCAATGACATTATAACCAATAGAGATGTAATAGGTTTATATTTAGTTAAACGAGGCTCAAACGTCAGCGTAAGCCTGCAAAATGAGGGAATAGATATCTTTTTTTCGGCAAAAGCGCTTCAAAATGGCAGACTCGGTGACAGTATCAGTGTTATGCAAAAAAACAACAAAAAATTAAAAGTTGTTGTGGTTGGAAGAAATAAAGCAGAGGTAAAATGAAAAAAACAAAAATAGTAGTTGCAGCCAGTGGAGCGAGCGGTGTGAATCTTGGTATAAAAATGCTTCATCTGCTTCCAGAGTCTGTAGAAAAGCATTTTATAATGTCGCAAAACTCCAAGACAGTACTTTCCCATGAAATGCATGATGTAACGACACATGACAATAAAAACATATCTGCTTCTATCGCTTCGGGATCTTTTGGAATTGACGCTATGATCATCGCTCCGTGTTCGATGAATACACTCGCTAAAATAGCCTGCGGAATCGCAGATAATTTAATTACACGATGTGCCGCCGTAATGATAAAAGAGCAGAAAAAGCTTATATTAGCACCAAGAGAAATGCCTTTTTCTGCTATTGCTTTGGAAAATATGCACAAACTCTCAAGTCTGGGAATCATTATTGCACCACCGGTTATGGCTTATTACTCGCAACAACAGAGTTTAGACGATATGGAAGATTTTGTTATCGGTAAATGGTTTGATTTGCTGGGTATTGAAAATAATTTATATAAAAGGTGGCAAGTTGAAGAGTCGTAAAATTGCTTTATATCCTGGAACTTTTGATCCAATAACAAATGGTCATTTTGACATAATTGAACGTGCAAAAAATTTGTTTGATGAAGTAATAATCGCTGTTGCCGAGTCAAAAGATAAAAATCCAATGTTTACACTTGAACAAAGAATAAACATGGCACAAATTGCTGTCAAAAAATTAGATGGTGTTCGTGTAGTCGGATTTAACAATTTGACAATAGAATTAGCGCATGAACATGATGCCGGTGTACTTATACGCGGACTTCGTGCTGTAAGTGATTTTGAATATGAATTACAATTGGGTTACCTAAACAACTCTCTTGATGAAGAAATAGAGACAGTTTACCTCATGCCAAAGCTGAAACATGCTTTTATCAGCTCTTCAATAGTTAGAAATTTATTAAAATTCAATGGAAAAACAGAACATTTACTTCCAAAAGAGGTTCAAAAAATTATTGGGAGTCTAAACTAATGTATATTGCAATAGAAGGCATAGATACAGCAGGTAAAAGTACACAAATCAGTGCATTAAAAAATCATTTTCCAGATGCTGTAATCACTAAAGAACCTGGCGGTACAGAAATAGGAAAAGAGATTCGGAAAATGGTTTTGAGTGCTAAAACGAAAAGTAAAAGAGCAGAGTTTTTACTTTTCTTAGCTGATCGCGCTGAACATATGCAAGAAGTAATAGAGCCAAATCTCAATAAAATGATAATATCGGACAGAAGTGCCGTAAGTGGTGTTGCATATGCTTTGATTCAAGGTGACATACAAACAAAAGATTTAATTGCTTTAAATGATTTTGCAACAAAAAAAATATATCCGAAAAAGGTATTTTTACTGCGCCTGACAAAAGAGGAACTGGAATTCAGACTTTCACAAAAAGAACTTGACGGCATAGAGCTTCGAGGCAGTGAATATCTGCTTCAAATTCAAGAAAATATCAAAAAAGCAAGTGAACTTCTAGGCTTAACACTTGTCGAAATTGATGCAACAAAACCCATAAATAAAATAACAGAAGAAATATTAAATAATATCAACAATTAAAAGGACTATTATATGATTAAATCACTCAGAGGTATGAACGATATACTTGATGAAAATGAGTATAAACGATTTACTTATTTTTTAGAGGTAGCAGCAGATGTTGCTAAAAAATATGGTTTTCATTATATTGAAACACCTCTTTTGGAAGAGACGGCACTTTTTAAACGCAGTGTCGGCGAGAGCAGCGACATTGTCGGTAAAGAGATGTATCAGTTTATAGATAAAGGTAAAAATGATGTTTGTCTGCGTCCGGAAGGAACAGCCGGTGTTGTACGGGCTTTTATTCAAAAAAAACTGGATAAAGCAGGAGGAATTCACAGATTTTTCTACTATGGTCCTATGTTTCGTTATGAAAGACCACAAAAAGGTCGCTTGAGAGAATTTCATCAATTTGGCGTTGAGAGTTTCGGATTAGAAAGCGTATATGAAGATGCAGCTATGATTATGATGGTTGCAGATATTCTTAAAAAACTCGGTATAGGGTACCGATTGCAGCTCAACTCTTTAGGTGACAACAACTGCATGCCTCAGTACCGTGACAGTCTCGTTTCATTTATAGAGAGTGTAGAAGAACAAATATGTGAAGACTGTAAACGTAGAAAAAGTACAAATCCTATTCGCGTGCTTGATTGTAAAAATGAAAAATGCCAGTCTTTATATGAAAATGCACCGAAACTTATAAACGCACTGTGTGAAGGCTGTGAAAGTGATTTTGACAAACTCAAACAAATACTTGATGCTAATGACATCAGTTATGAAATAGATACAAATCTTGTTCGCGGACTTGATTACTACTCTAAAACTGCTTTTGAGTTTGTAAGTGACAATATTGGAAGCCAAAGCGCCATTGCAGGTGGTGGAAGATATGACAGACTTGTAGAGTTTTTAGATGGTCGCCCTACTCCTGCTGTTGGTTTTGCTATGGGGATTGAAAGGCTTATGGAACTTATTGAAATGCCGGAAGAATCAAGAGAAGGCTATTATCTTGGAGCAATGGATGATGAAGCAATAGACACTATAGTTTCACTTACGCATAAAAAAAGAATCAATAATAAAGCTATTTGTGAATATAAAGCAAAAAATCTAAAAAATCATCTCAAAGGTGCTGATAAAATTAATGCAAAATATTGTTGTGTCATTGGTACAAATGAAATGAACAATGGAACAATTTGGGTAAAAGATTTAGAAAATAAAACAGAGTCTGTCATTCAACTAGACAGTTTTTAAAAACGGAATAAAGAGCTATGAATAATTTTGGTCTTGATATTTGGGCAAATAAAAATTTTATTATAGAAGATGGAGAGATAAAACTTAATTATAAATCTATGCCTTCTTTACTTGAAATAGTCAACAATATACGCTCTAATGATGTAAAGGGCCCAATTCTTTTAAGATTTCCTCATTTAGTACAAAGGCAAATAAAAACACTTTACAGTTATTTTGAAAAAGCTATTGAGGAAAACAATTATCAGGGAAAATTTAATGCTGTTTTTCCTTTAAAAGTTAATCAATTTCCTGCAGCAATTGAGGCTATAACATCACAAGGAAAAAAATACAATTATGGACTAGAAGCCGGAAGTAAAGCTGAACTCATTTTAGCCATGAGCAAAACAAATAATGGTGCAAACATTACCGTTAACGGTTTTAAAGACGAAGAGATGCTTACGCTTGGCTTCATTGCAGCACAAAGTGGTCATAATATTACTATGACAATTGAAGGGCTTAATGAACTCGAAACTATTATTGAAGTAGCTTCTAAATGTAATTTGATAGTTCCAAAGATTGGGATACGAGTCAGATTGCACAGTGCCGGAAGTGGTATTTGGGCAAAAAGCGGTGGAATGGATGCAAAATTCGGACTTACTTCCACAGAGATTATTGAAGCTGTAAAGTTATTAAAAGATGCAAATTTAATCACTCAACTTAAAATGATTCATTTTCATATAGGTTCTCAAATGTCAGATATTGCACCCCTGAAAAAGGCACTTCGTGAAGCTGGAAATATCTATGCAGAACTTAAAAAAATGGGAGCAGACTCACTTTCGAGTATTAATATTGGCGGTGGTCTCGCTGTTGAGTATGACCAACATATAAAATCAAATGCACGGAATTACTCAATAGATGAATTTTCGAGCTCTGTTGTCTTTTTGCTGAGTGAAATTATGGATGCAAAAAATGTTGAACATCCTGATATATTCACAGAATCAGGAAGATTTATTGCAGCTTCGCATGCGGTTCTTATTACACCTGTTTTGGAGCTTTTTACACAAGATTATCAAGAAAAACTTTTAAATTTCAAGCAGACAAACCCTCCTCTTATAGAAGAGTTGATAGAACTTAACCGTCTTTTAAATAATGCAAACTGTATAGAGTATTTACATGATGCGCTCGACCATATGGAATCCTTATTTACTCTTTTTGATTTAGGCTATATTGATCTACAAGACCGCTCAAATGCGGAGATTTTAGTACATAATATTATAAAAAAAGCGCTCTATTTAAAATCAGCAAACCCTACAAATGAACTAGAACAGTTGCAGATAAAACTTCAAGAACGCTACTTGATCAATGCTTCAATATTCCAAAGTCTGCCTGATTACTGGGGACTTGGACAGCATTTTCCTGTAATGCCAATTCATCATTTAAACACAACTCCCCTTCGAGCTGCTTCGCTTTGGGATATAACCTGTGACAGTGACGGAGAAATAGGCTTCAATCCTGAAAAACCTCTTTACTTGCATGATGTAAATATAGACGAAGATGATTATTTTTTAGCTTTTTTCAATGTTGGCGCTTATCAAGAAACATTAGGTATGAATCATAATCTTTTTACACATCCCAATGAATACACAGTTATTATTAATGATACAAATTATGAAATAACAAACAAGGTTGAATCCAAAAATATTTTAA
>CAZDEM010000031.1:0-13189 GCA_964504315.1 uncultured Sulfurimonas sp. | reverse complement strand
CATTGTTTCTATAGTTTATTTCAATTAAAAATCTTCTTGGTGCGTATAAAAGTGTTCATTATCTTTAAGAATAAATACTTGCTGCGCATTCTGCCATTTATCTGTTTCTTTTTTGTCTATATATACTATATCACATGATTTCACCCATCCATATGCAAAACTTGATTTTATAAATACCCATTCTCTGTCTTTTGAGTAATGTGAAACAAAAATCGGCTTATTTGCCGCAATAGTGGAATTTTGCATATAATCAAAAGGGAAACCCTCTCCTGCTTTGTTCGGGTCTCTTAGTACCGGTCTACTGGTTGGAAAAGCTCGAATATCGAGCTTTTTTAGTGTTATAGCCCGTTTATTCAGAGTTGAATAGGCTTCAAAATTTGAATTTTCTTTGATTTTGTTAAAAAAAATTTTATTAAGCGGCTGTAAATTTTCTCCGTAACTGTTCTTTGCATTAAATAATTTATATGCCCACATTGCATTTTGTAATGGTATGTCCATAGTGTTTATATTCCACGGCTGAAAATACATTTTTTCATAACTCTCCAAAGACGAAATATATCCTCTGTTTATATTATGAGTATAAAATGAAACATCTTGAGAAATTTCAGTAAAACCCTGCACATGTTCTACTATTTTTTTCGACTTTTGATTAGAAATTTTAAGCACTGTAGACTGTGATATTTTTTGCGCACAGCCACTCACTAAAATAAGAGCCAAACATAAATAAATATACTTCAAAAAGATCCTTTAATCTACATCACCAAATCTACTGACAACTCTGCCGATAACTTCAACTTGATTTGCATCGAGTGTTTGCGTATTATATATAGAATTATCAGAAATAACGTCAAGTTTTCCGTCTATTCGCTTTTGAACACGCTTAATAAAAAGCCCCGCTTCCGTTCTTATAGTAAAAATACCACCGCGATTAATATCTGTTTTACTTCTATTAATAAATACAATATCATTATAGCTAAAAGTAGGCTCCATAGAATCACCGGAAACATTAATAGCTTCAATATTTTGAAGTTCTCTCTCACCGCCTAACATAAATACAAACTGCTCAGGAATTTCAAGTTCTTCTATTTCTTCACACTCTATATTGCTTCCTCCACCGGCACTTGCATTGATATCAGAAAAATATTTGACCATGTAAAATTTATTTGTCGCTTCTACAAGACTCTCAGGAGATTGTCCATACAGCAGCCAATTTATAGATATACTTCTCTTTGCACAAAAATCCAGCAATTCATTAAACGGAATTTTATTACGTTTTTTCATTGTGGCAAAATTCATTTGTGATATACCTAATGCTGCGGCAACATCTTTGTCAAAAACCTTTTTTGGAGCAATTTCATCAGAGATTATACTTTTGATCTCTTCAACGATATCTAAAAAACTATTCATTTTGAACCCTTTTTATATTGAATATGCCATAGTATAGTCTAATTTTTCAAGAATGTCAAAATTTATTTGACAATTTGACATATTTATTAAGTTTTTTTTGAATTATTGTAATATTACTGCATATTTACAATAAAGGGATGAAAGATGTCATTACTTATTAAAAATGCAGAAAGTTTATTTGAGAAGTTTGAAAGCCATTTAGAAAACTGGGCAGAAAGATTATTTTAGGATTTGAGATCTTTGTCTTTTTCACGTTCTTGCGATTTTGTTTTGTGATAGCCGGCAAATATAAAGACCATAAACAAAACAAACAGAATTGTCATTAGTGAATCAAAAAAACCGCTCATTATTTTATGCCTGCTCAAATGTAGAATAATTTTGGCGTATTGCATCATAAAGGACTATTCCTGTACTGATTGCCAAATTAAGACTGCGTCCCTCTTTAGTCATAGGAATAGTAATGTTTTGAGATTTATATTTATTTAAAATATCTTCGGGGATTCCTTTTGTTTCACTGCCAAAGAAAATATAATCACCCTCTTTAAAATCTGCATCAAAATAGGGTCTGTCTGTTTTTGTTGTAGCAAAGTATGCATTACATGTAATGTCATTATGTTCAAAAAAATCTTCTATACTTTCCCACACTTTGAGATCAAGCTTATCCCAATAATCCAAACCTGCACGACGGACAGCTTTTTCATCTATGTCAAAACCGATAGGTTTTATCAAATGCAGCGTTGCACCTGCATTTACACATAATCTTCCGATTGCACCTGTATTGTTGGGAATTTGAGGATTTATCAAAACTAAATTAAAAGACATTAAAAGATTACCGTTCTGTTTGCATAAGTAAAAATTCTGTCTTCTAATGCAAGTTTTAATGCACGTGAAAGCACCACTTTTTCAACATCTCTTCCTGAACGCTGCATATCTTTCCAGCTATATGCATGGTTTACATGTATAATCTCTTGAGCGATAATCGGCCCTTCATCCAAATTGTTATTCACAAAGTGTGCTGTTGCTCCAATGATTTTAACGCCTCTGTCATAAGCTTGCTTATAAGGGTTTGCACCTATAAATGCAGGTAAAAATGAATGGTGTATATTCATAATCTTGTTCTCGAATGTTTCTACAAATCTCGGTGTTAAAATTCGCATATATTTTGCTAAAACTATAAAATCAATACCCTCAAAACTTTGTATAGCCTCAATAATTTTGTTTTCATGCTCTTGGCGTTCTAAACCTTCATGTGAAATAGGAATGTAAGGTATATCAAATTTACTTACAAATGATTCTAAATTATTGTAGTTAGAAATAACTGCCACAATATTTGCTTCGAGTTCACCCGCTTCATGACGTATAAGAATATCACCGAGTGCATGAATCTCTTTTGTTGCCATAATTATTATATTTTTCTTTTTAGGCTCTACAACTTTTATACCGCATTCACTAGGAAGTACCTCTGTCAGAGCATCAATAAGCTGAGTTTTGTCTACATCTCCATCAACAACACTGCGCATAAAAAACTTATTGCTCTCTTTATCAACAAACTCACTGTTTGACAAAATATTCAGATCAAAACCATAAAATATACTTGAAACCTTATGCACAAGTCCTTTTTCATCGTTTGCATCTATTAAAACCCTATACTGACTCATCTACAGGTTTCCTTTTTCCAGTTTTTCAACACGGGCATCTATTGTTGCCAGTGTATACTCTAAAAAATTAAGTGTCATATCTACTTTTGCTTCAATATTTGAGTTATTTGGCGCTTGAAAACCTTCAAAAAGCACTAAAAGTCTTTCTCTTATAGAGTTTAAATACATTAATTCACTATCCATAGATGTACTGTTTTCATTTATTTGTTGAGGGTTTTCTTCAAATATATTTTCTGTTGCAGGCTCTTTTACTATTTCTTGAACAGTCTTTAGTGGTGCATCATCTTCCATTTCAGCCAGTGTTGATAATATTACATCTTTTAGTTCCATGCTTTTAATAACCACCTTTCAAACTCTTTAAACTCAATTTCTGTGTCCATCTTTAAAAAATACTCTTTCATCTGAGTATTTACATGTAAAAACTTTTTTCTCATGCCCGACAATCTCCTAATAGCAATTTTTGCATCGCTGTTATTTGGATCTTTTTTTAAGACTTCTTTGTAAATCTCCAGTGCTTCTTCTTTTAAGCCTTGAAGTTCATAAATATTTGCTAAAGTCAGAGTCTGCATGAGTAAACCAGCCTATTTTTCTATATAGTTTGCAATAATTGAACCCATTTCACTCGTTGAACAAACTTCTTTTGCATCAAACTGAGCCAAATCTCCTGTTCTGTAACCTTCACTCAATGCTTTTTTAATGGCATTGTCAATTTTATCAGCGGCTTTTTCTTCTTTAAGCGCATATCTAAGCATCATTGATGCTGAAGAGATGGTTGCAATAGGATTAGCAATCCCTTGTCCTGCAATATCCGGTGCTGAACCGTGAATAGGCTCATATACACCGATTTTAGCACCGATTGAAGCTGATGGTAATAATCCGATAGAACCTGAGAGCATACTTGCTTCATCACTTAAAATATCGCCGAAAATATTTCCTGTAAGCATAACATCAAATTGCTTAGGATCACGTATTAATTGCATTGCCGCATTATCTACGTACATATGTGAAAGTTCTACTTCAGGATACTCTTTCGCCACTTCCTCAACAGTCTCTCTCCAAAGCTGGGAAACATCCAAAACATTTGCCTTATCAATCGAGCAGACACGTTTACCACGAGTCATTGCGATTTTAAATGCCTGATGCGCTATACGAACAATTTCATCACGTGTGTAAACCATCGTATTCCAGCCTTTTGTTTCATCTCTTCCTTTAGGCTCACCGAAGTAAATACCTCCAATAAGCTCACGAACAACCATTAAATCAACACCGCGAACAATCTCCGGTTTTAATGATGAAGCATTTGCAAGCTCATCATATACAACGGCAGGACGAAGATTTGCATAGACACCGAGTTCTTTTCTAAAACGTAAAAGTCCACTCTCAGGACGCTTTTCGCGAGGAAGATTGTCCCATTTTTCACCACCGATAGCACCAAAAAGAACAGCATCAGAGTTCAATGCCCCTGAAATCGTCTCTTGAGGAAGAGGGTCACCTGTAATGTCATACGCGCATCCGCCCATTAATAAATCTTCATATTGAAGAGAAAAACCACTGTAAGATGCCACAGCATCCAAAACTTTTACAGCCTCGTCAATAATTTCAGGACCGATACCGTCACCCTTAATAAGTGCTATTTTATATGATTTCATTATTTTTTACCTTCTACTTCAGTTTTTGCAAAGTTCATTAAACCGCCTGCATCTATCAGTTCTTGCATAAATTCAGGAATTGGCGTGAAATTGTATGTTTTATTTGTACTTTTATTTGTAATAGTACCAGCATTCATGTCAACACTGATATTATCACCCTCTTTAATCTCATTTGCTTCTTTTAATTCAAATATAGGAAGTCCCATATTAAATGCATTTCTATAAAAAATTCTTGCAAATGTAGGGGCAATAATAGCAGCAACACCGGCAGCTTTAAGTGCTATTGGAGCATGTTCGCGAGAGCTTCCACAACCAAAATTCTCATCTGCAACTATGACATCGCCCGAAGTCATTTTATTTACAAATTCAGGATCTGCATCTTCCATTACATGTTTTGCAAGTTCTTCGGGGACTGAAGTGTTTAAATATCTTGCAGCAATAATCAAATCTGTATCTATATCTTTTCCAAATTTCCAAACTTTTCCATTTATGTTTGCTTTTTGCATCTAAAATCCTATTGTTTTAACATTGTTTTAACTAAATAATTTTGCGATTATATCCAAATTGTGATGTGAAATTAATTAAAGAATGGTTTTCTGGAGAAAAATTGCATTGATATTAATAAGTATCAATGCAATTTCAGGGAATTGTTATCGTTTGAGATTATTTGTAGTTTGAAGCATTTCATCACTGGTTGTAATGATTTTTGAGTTCGCATCATAGGCACGCTGTCCAGTTATTAGATCAGTCAGTTCTACAACTAGTTCAACATTGCTCAGCTCAACAAAGCCCTGTCTTAGCGTTCCCAATCCATCTATACCGGGAATACCTTCAACAGGCTGTCCAGAACTGTCTGTTTCAATATATAAATTATCTCCCATGGCATGTAAACCTGCAGGATTTATAAAGCTGGTTGTTTGAATTTGACCTATTTGTGTTGCCTGTGTCTGCCCCGGCTGAATAACTGTTACAGTACCGTCTGTACCGATATTGATGTTTGTAGCATCAGGAGGAATAACAATCTGAGGTATTAGTGTGTATCCATCACTGTTTACAACTGTTCCATTCTGGTCTATTTTAAAAGCACCGTTTTTCGAATACACTTCCGTACCATCAGGCAGTTCCATTTTAAAAAAACCTTTTCCTGTAATAGCCAAGTCAAGATTATTATCTGTCTGTTTTAAAGAACCTTCAGAAAATATTTTGCTGATTGCAGTAGGACGAACACCCAAGCCAACTTCAATTCCCGTAGGACTTTTTGTAGTGTCACTGGTTGAAGTTCCTGCATATTCCATTACATGGTACATCAAGTCAGCAAATTCAGCACGAGATTTTTTAAATCCGATAGTATTCACATTGGCAATATTATTCGCTGTTGTATCAATTTGTGTCTGCATTCCCAACATTCCTGTTGAAGCAGTATAGAGTGATTGCATCATCTGTAATTATCCTTAATTTTATTTCATAAAATGAAGGGAACCATTTTATTCCCTTTCTAACGCCAAAGGAAGTAATTCCTTTAGCTACGTTAACACTAAGTTTCCTTCGACAGGAAGTCCGCGCAACTAGTTGCTTATTTACTAAGCTTTACGAGCAATTTTTTCTATTGCATCTCTGTTCATATCATTCATCTGTGTATCCATTGCTTTTTGATACATACCTACCAGTCTGTTCGTCTCTATAAGCTGCGTCATCATTTTCACGGCATTGACATTGCTTTTTTCAACAAACCCTTGACGAACGGCCCCGCTTTCTTCTATACTTTTAAGCTTACTGGTATCGGCTAATTTATAAAGATTGTCACCCTCTTTCACAAGGTCTTTAAGATTCTCAGGCTGAGCAATAAATAATTTTTTATTTTGTACTAAAGATATACTGTTTGGAACATTTGTTAAAATCTGACCGTTTTTATCTACTTCTATAATACTGTCTGTTGTTGCGAAGCTAATTCCTTCTTGTGACTTTTTATAATCACTGGGAAGCACTTCATAGCCTTGCTTGGTAACAAGCTTCCCCTCATCATTTAATGTAAAAGCACCGTCACGTGTAAGTCTTATACCCTCAGGTGTTTTCACTGCAAAAAACAGACCTTCTTGGGAGAGTGCAAAATCTAGAGAATTTGAACTCTTTTGCATGTTTCCGACAGAATAGTTTGTATATGAATCTACTATCTGCGGTGCTCTTGTCATTGTTCTATTAAAAAATGCCGCACCCTCTTTAGAGTTGTCTGCATTTGAAAGTTCATCTCTGGCTTCTTTGTAAAGTCGCATAAAGTCGCCAACTATGAGCTGATCTTCTTTAAAGCCGTTTGTATTAACATTAGCCAAATTATTTGCAATAGTATCGAGTCTGTTAAACTGCGTCACCATTCCAGCAGCAGAACTGTAGTAGCCTGTTTGCATATATTGCCCCTGTTTCGTATATTTTAAACTTTACTAGCAAAGTGTGTTCCAAAAATATTTTATATTGTAAAAAGTAAGAATTAAGAGTATTTCGGTATAATCCACCTTTTAAAAACCTTAACTCAATTGGAGCATACTCCCATATGACAGCAAAAGAACTCAACAAAGCTTTAGAGACTTTTTTTGAAGAACATAAGTCCAAAGATTGTGTCACTTATGAATCTTTAATCGAATTTTTTGACAAACAGCCGACAGCTGCACAGGCAAAAAATATTTATAAACTTCTCCAAAAAAATAAAAAATGTATTTATACTTCCAGCGAACATGCTAAAAAATTAAATGATCAAGAAGCTGAAGCACGCCGAAGTGCCCAAAGAAAAATGCTTGAAGACAATGAAACAGATAAATTTGACATCTTAAAAGAGCATGAACTTCTTGAGTGGTCTCGTTCAGATTCTCCTGTTCGTATGTATCTTCGTGAAATGGGGCAGATTCCCCTTCTTACGAAAGAAGAAGAAATTGAAATCTCTAAAAAAATAGAAGCCGGTGAAAGTATCATTATTGATGCCATCTGCTCTGTGCCATACTTAATAGACTTTATTTTAGACTATAAAGAACCTCTTATTAACCGTGAAAGACGTGTTAAAGAGCTATTTAAAAGCTTTGAAGACGAAAAAGATGATGGGGATGACGGAGATGATGATGACTCAGAAGAAAAAACATTATCTGTAAAAGACAAAAGTAGAGTTGACAAAGTATCTACAAGTTTTAAAGCTTTAGAAAAAGCAAAAAAAGACTGGGTTAAAGCTGCAGAAAAGGCACCCCAAAACCTTGATGAAGAGCTAACAGAAGAAACTGTACAATATTATTTGAGTGTAACATATAAAAAATCTGTACTCAAAGAAAAGCTTCTTGACCTTGGACCGACTTCAAAACTTATTAATGAACTGGTTAAAGCAATGGAAACTGCATTAAAAAGTGATGAAGGATACGACAAAGAGCTCAAACGTTTAGAGTATAAGCTTCCTCTTTTTAATGCAACTCTCAAAGCAAACCATAAAATTTTAGTAGAAAAAATTCAAGATTTAACAAAAGAAGACATTGCCAATATGGTACCAGAGGCAACAATGGTTTCTACCTATATGGAAATCAAAAAGCTGGTACAAACAAAAGAGGCTTCAAAAAACAGCTTTGATATGGAACCGGAAAAACTTGCTGATATTTTAGAGCAAATTAAACGTGGTAAAAATATATCTGAGATATCTAAAACAAAGATGGCAAAATCAAATCTGCGTCTCGTTGTTTCAATTGCCAAACGTTATACAAACCGTGGACTGCCGTTCCTTGACCTTATTCAAGAAGGTAATATCGGGCTTATGAAAGCCGTTGATAAATTTGAATATCAAAAAGGATATAAATTTTCAACATATGCTACATGGTGGATTCGTCAGGCAATTTCTCGTGCTATTGCAGACCAGGCAAGAACAATCCGTATTCCTATTCATATGATTGAAACTATCAACCGTATTAATAAAATTATGCGTAAACACCTGCAGGAAAATGGGAAAGAGCCTGATGTTGATACAATTGCACAAGAGGTTGGTTTATCTGTTGAAAAAGTCAAAAATGTTATTAAAATTACAAAAGAACCTATATCTCTTGAAGCACCGATAGGAAGTGAAGACGATGGTCGATTTGGTGACTTTATAGAAGATAAAACATCACTTTCTCCTTCTGATGCGATATTAAAAGATGACTTGAGAATTCAAATTGAACAAGTACTTGAACAGTTAAATGAAAGAGAAAAAGCTGTAATCAAACTCCGCTTTGGAATTATGGATGATGAAAGTGACAGAACACTTGAAGAAATCGGCAAGGAATTAAGCGTAACACGTGAACGTGTTCGCCAAATTGAGTCAAGTGCGATTAAAAAGCTCAAACACCCTAAAGTTGGACGAAAACTTAAAAACTATATCGAAGAATAATTATGAATATGACATTAGAACAAAAATGGATAGAAAATGATTATAATCCATTTATTTTATTTAGTTCTAATGGAAAAATCATATCTCTCAACAGTGAAGCTCAGTTTCTACTTGGTTCAGCACAACCAAGTGAGCTTTTCAGCCTTGCACAGACATATGCAAACATCACCTTTGGATTCAAAACTACATTCTTGGAACTTGAGTATGGCAGATATAAGTTTTTTGCTATAACCGTCGGTTATGAGGATGAAGATCAAATAGGCATTAAATTATATCAGGCACCAACATATAAAATTAATACCAAAAAGCCTGATGGAGAGCTAACAAATATTTTCACAATTACGGACCTTTGCATCGCAAGTAATTCAATCAGTTCTGAAATAACTTTTATAAAATCATATGACCCTACTATTCCAGAAGTTATACTTAATGCAAATAACCTTATAAAACTACTCAATCTCATCTACAAAGCGTGCCAAAGTAGTAAACGCATAGAGACAAAAATATTTTACAGAGTCGGTGAACATATCAAATTCAATGATAAAAAATATAGTCTTTTTTCAATATCAATTTCAGCAGATGCAGTCAATAACTCTATAATTCCTGATATTAAAATGCTTGCAGAAAAGTATGATTTTTATGTAAATATCAGTAAAAACATATCTATTAATCTGCCTATGATAACTGATTAGGCAAATACTTCTCTGGAAATTAAAGAACCGGCAACAATACCGATAAGCAGCGCCGGTAGATAATATACCAAATCTAATACATCGTTGTTTTTTAATGCTATAAATCCCAAAACAAGAAATATATAAGGCACAAGCCTCATCATAGCAAAACTTCCTCTTATACCGTGTTTGGCATTTTTAAGACTCAATGTTTTTATTTTTGCTTTTTCCTCTTTGACTATCTGTTTTAAATCCAGTTCTTCAGCCGGTATATCATTAATTTCTTCATACAGTTCATGCGGGTCATCTATTGTGTCTAAGACATCTCTATCTTCCTCATATTCACCCGAATCAATTTTTGAATGTATCATTTTTCTGTAGGCAAAAGATGATCCAAGTATAATTAAAAATGCGCTTAAAAATGCAACTTCAATATTTAAAAATATTTTTTGGGAATAAAAGTATGTAATAAAAATTAAAAGTTGTACTCCAAAAAAGATACTAATAGCTTTTTTCACCGTAGTCCTCATCATCCTCGTCATCTTCGAGTTGTTTTTTTATCGCGTACCTGTCTTCTTTTGCCAGTTTTTCAAACTCTTTGTATTGTTTAGAATAGGCTTTATATATATTTAAAATTGCTGCTGCTATTCCTATGAAAACACCTACCCAAAAGAGCCAACCGATATCTGTCCATCTTTTTAAAAGCCAGCCGATACCTACACCGAGTAAAACCGCTACAACCATGGATATACCCAAAGATAAACTGTCTGCTGCTTCCACTATAGGTTTGATTCTTGGCTTGCGTTGCCCTTGCTCTTGATTATTATCCGGCATTTGTTATTTCCTTAAATACTTCTTCACTTGCTTGTATAGTATCTTCTATCATTGCATCTGTAATCGCAGTGGAAATAAATCCTGTTTCATATAAAGAGCAGGCAAAATAATAACCTTTGTCCAACATGCCTGTATGAAATTTTGCAAAAAGTTCTGCATCACTCTTTGTAGCATCATTAAAGTTTTTTACAGGTTTATCGTTAAAGAAAAAGCCAAACATAGAGCCTCTTGTATCTACCTGCATCGGTATATTATATTTTTCAGCTGCACTTTGCATGCCTTCTACGAGTCTTTTCGCTCGCTCATTTAAAACGGCAATCACTCTTGCATTATTTTTAAGTTTAGTCAGTGCCGTATATCCTGCTGCCATAGCCACAGGATTTCCGCTTAACGTTCCTGCCTGATAAACAGGACCCTCAGGAGAGAGCATTGCCATAATCTCTTTTCTTGCCCCAAAAGCACCTACAGGCATACCGCCGCCTATAACTTTCCCAAGTGTTACCATATCAGGTTTCACCCCTGTAATAGATTCAGCACCGTTGACACTTGCTCGAAAACCACTCATAACTTCATCAAACAAAAGCAAAGCACCATACTCATCACAAACTTTGCGAAGTTCGTGCAAAAATTCTTTATCGGCCGGAACAAGCCCCATATTTCCTGCAATAGGCTCTATAATAACACAGGCAATATTGTCTGAATCCGCAAAACATTTTTTGACGCTCTCTATATTATTATATTCAGCCAAAAGCGTATGTTTTGTAAAGTCAGCCGGAACACCGGGGCTTGAAGGGTTTCCAAAAGTTGCTGCACCGCTTCCCGCTTCCACCAAAAGTGCATCACTATGCCCGTGGTAGCATCCGGTAAATTTTACAATATCATCACGCCCTGTAAAGCCGCGGGCAAGACGGATAGCACTCATCACGGCTTCTGTTCCGCTGCTTACAAAACGTACTTTGTCAATCGAGTCAAAAAATGCAACAACCAGTTTTGCAAGTTCTGTTTCAGAGAGTGTCGGTGCACCGAAACTCAGTCCATGTTTTACAGCATCAATCACTGCTGCTTCTATAGCTTCATCTCTGTGCCCAAAAAGCAACGGTCCCCAACTTTGTACATAATCAACATACTTGTTGCCATCCACATCTTTAAGGTAAGCACCCTCACCTTCAGTGATAAAAATAGGAATTCCACCAACACTTTTAAATGCTCTAACAGGTGAATCTACACCGCCCGGAATTAAACTCTGCGCTTCTTCAAATGCTTTTTTTGATGCCTCTGTATTCATTTGTAACCTTGTATATCTATTTTTTTATAATTATATCTAAGTACTATTAATATTGATTCGATATAATCTCACAAATACATTAGGATTTTTTTTGAATAGATCTTCTTTCGCCTTTTTTGTTGCTTTGCTCATACATGTAATCATATTCTTACTGCTATGGATACTGTGGACATTCACACCTGATATAAAACAAAAAACAGAGCATAAAGAAAAAAGAATAAAAATATCACTCAAAGAGATGCCTAAAAAACATAAAAAATCAGGCTTGACAAAACAAAAGGCAAAACCTTCTCCGATCGCACCGCCTATGCCAAAAGGTTCACAACTTAAAAAAATTATAAAACAAAAAACTGTAAAGTATGTGCCTAAAAAAAAGCCCATAAAGCCGAAATTAAATAAACCGAAAAAAGTAAAAAAAGTCGTCAAAAAACCGGTAAAAAAAGTAAAAATCAAACCTCTACCAACTAAGAAAATGTATATCCCATTAGAAAAAAAGATTAAACAAAAAGAGATAAAAAAGCCGAAAGAAAAACAAAATAAACTTTCGTGGCTTTATGAAGACAAATCTGCCCAGGAAGATAAAAATGCCAAGAAAAAAACTATACACAACAACAGTAATATTTCGCAAAATATCAAAAAACTCTATGGCGAAGAATTTGGCAAACTCACACCGGGACAACAGCAATATATTTTGGATAACCAAGAAATTATGCGAAGAATTACACAGCAGGTACTTAACCGTGTTGCACGGGTAAATATACCGCGTGACCTGAATGTAAACAGAAGCAATGTCATAGAATTTTACCTACATCCAAACGGAGATATGTCAGGTTTTAGATTCATTTCCAAAAGCGGATATTATGTATTGGACGATACAACCCGAGAAACCATAGAGTATGCCTACAGCAGATACCCAAGACCGAAAGAAACGACACTGATACGATACAATGTCTATTATAATCTAGCAAGATATTAAACCCCTGTGAATGAATCTCCACTTTTCACAACCTTACTTATCAAAGGTTACAATAACAGTATGGATTATGATTTTGAAGAAGATATTGAACCGCCTTGGCTTAGCAAACAAAAAGAAGATGCCAAACTGGCGGAAATAAACTACAATAAAAACGAAAAAGTACTTTATAAAGAAGGTGACCAGTTAGGCAACTTTTTATTTGTACGATACAATAAAGCAAAAAACAGAGCCACATTTCAATGTCAGGAGTGCAGCAGAAAATTCATCTATAATATATATGCAATTAAAAATAAAAAACGCTGCAAGTGGTACAAATTCCATG
>CAZDEM010000030.1:3066-13368 GCA_964504315.1 uncultured Sulfurimonas sp. | reverse complement strand
TGAATGAAGCCAACTGTCTCGAGTTCGTTGTTTTTCTTGTTCATGTGTTATAGCAAGTTTCTTTGAGGTGTACTTTTCATAATTTTGCATAATTACTTTGAGTTCTTTGTCTATGCCAAAGATGTCTATGTATGAATAGATGATATTCTCGGCACTTTTAAACTTGTTTTTCTTGATAAGATGTTTTATTTGCGTGTAAAAACTGAGCCTGAGTAAATCCCCTGTCCTTTGTGCCCTGGTTGGTATACTTATAAGCTCATGAAGTGTTTCTTTTATGCTTTGTATATCACCTTGGAGTGCATAATTTTCACATTCAATCATAAGCTTTTGCCAATGTTTTTCAAGCAGTTTGGCTATTTCCAATTTTTGGAGTCTTGCATCACTGTCTATAAGTACATAACATGTTTTAAAATCATTTTCTTCATAACGTGCCAGTAATTTTTTGACAGATAAAGCATTGTCATAAAGCTCTTCGAGTTCATCTTCATTACATGTAAAGTTTTGGAGAGCTTTTATTTGTTGTATTGCCTCGTCAACCTTGGCATTGTTTATGGCATTACTGATATTTTTTAAAAGAATTTCTTGAGATTTTTGTAATGCAGAGTAACCTGGAATATCTTTAAAGAATTCATATTTGGATATCAGAGAATGGATTACTTTATAATCTTTTTTTTGCAGGGCTTTTAAAAACTCTAAAAATTCTTGATTTTGTTTGAGTAAAAGATTAATCAGTGTCCTCTTTGATAAAACAGTAATATAGGGTGCTAATATATCTTTTGCAACATCCTGACGTCCTATAAGTATTTGTTTTTGGGCAAATGTATATGTCTCTTTGAAGGTCTCTTCCATTTTTTTATATTGAGGAGTCTCTTTGAGTGGTGGAAATTTATCACTGAGATTGTAAGCAAGAGCATATTTTTTTTCAAGATAAAGTGATTTAAATTTTGCATAATTATTATATGCTTTATACAAGAGGTTAACATTATCTGTTTTACTTTTTATATTTTTGATGCTATCTATAATCTTTTTTAGCTCTTTTTTATTGGAATTAATGAGGGAAATAAATGCATTGGCATAAAGTTTATCATATAAAACTTCAACTCTTTTATGCTCTTTTGTTCCTTGAAGCCTTGGATCTGTGTCAATAATTTCAAAAGCTTTTTGGAGGTTTTTATTGAGTATGCACTCTTTTAAATCTTGTGCATTTGCAAATTTTACATGATAGGTTTGGTTGTTTTTTAAAACAACGATGAGATTTTTCTCATTTGTAAGTGTCATTGTATGGATTTCATCTTTAAATGTGATATATTTTTGGCTGATTATTTTTGCAGTTTTTATGTTTATAAGGCTGATGCTGTTTGCTTGACCACTGATTATGACAAAATTACTTTGAGGAAAATGTATTATATTCTTGATGTGTGTAAAAGGCATATTGATTGAGAGTGCTTTTTCTTTGTTTTTGAGTGCTTGCAGATATATTGTGCCATCAACATTGCCAAATAAAAGTTTTTCTTCATCAATAAAGCACAGACTGTTCACCCGTACCTTGGAATCACAAAAAACTTTTACCTGTTTGTGAGAATTTAAATGGATTAGACTGACGCAGCCCCCATATCCACTGCTGGCTATATAGTTTTGACTAAATGCAAAAGCACTGACATAATTGTTTATAATTTTTCTTTTTCCCCTGATATAAGGAAAGGAAACAAGACGAGATATCCCTGAATGACCGTCATATCGGTAAAGCATAACTCTTCCCTCGTTTGTTCCACTGAGTAGATAGGGACGGTTGGGAACAAAACGAAGTATGTCAATTGCGCCGTTATGTGTAAAGATTGTTTGCAAAACACTTTTGTTGGTAAGAGAAATTATGTATATCACTTTATCATTTGCAATAGCACAAATATTGTCACTTGGATGAAAATCGATAGCTGTTGTTTTGTAGTTTAATTGGGATATGGAGAGTATTTGTCTGTTTTGACAATCATCAGCTCCAAAAATTCGTATACCGTGAGTCCGTGTACTTAATGCTATTAAATTATTATGCAAAGCTCTTAAAGCAGTGACTTCAGAGCGGACTTTTTGGCATTCTTGGATTTTTTGCATGGTCACTCTTAAAATATCTTGTTCACTAAAAGCTGTGCAGAGACTCTGCCGTTAAACTCATTTTTAGCCACAGAGTAGCTACATGTAATCTTTTTATCTTCAGGCATTTCAAAAACCCGTCTAAAGGCAATGAGTTCAATGGTATTTCTTTGATGCGGATACTGTCTGACTTCGATACGTGAATGCGATTTGTCTGCACCCATCAGTTTTATACTGACAACCTCCGCATCTTTTATAAGAAAAGTCGGTCTTAGGTTTGCTTCTCCGTAAGGTTCAAACTGCTCAAGCAAACTCAGCAGCTCTGTGTCTATATCCTCGCTTTGGAGTATTCCGCTTATCTGCTCTTTTGGTATAAAATCTTCTTGCGGAATTTTGTGGGCGCTTTTATTTATTGCTTTTGTAAATGCTTCTATATCCTTTACATGTAAGCCCAGACCCGCCGCCATTTTATGCCCGCCAAACTTAGTTAACAAGTGTTCATTTTCTTGTATCAGCTCATATATATTGACATTACCGATACTTCTTGCACTGCCCTTGGCTTGCGTCTCTTTTATGCTTAACACGATGGCAGGACGTCCAAATTTATCAACAAGACGTGCGGCTACAATGCCTACAACACCTTCATGCCAACCTTTGCCTGCCACAACCATAACTTTGTCATTTTCATTAACAGAAGTTATTGCTTCTTGGGTTGTTTGTGCTTCTGTCTCTTTTCTCAAGTCATTAAGTTGACCCAGAAGTTCAAACTGTTTGTAGGCTGTATGGGTATCTGGTGCAGTATAAAAATCAAGTGCAATGGAGGCATCTTCAAGCCGTCCTGCAGAGTTTATACGCGGCGCAATATTAAAAGCAATATCTTCACTCGTAATTTTTGATTTGTTTAAAAAGTCTCGAATGACAATGCTAGAAGGACGATTAGAATGCATTAACTGTTTGAGCCCCTCTTTGACAAGTGTTCTGTTTATGTCGACAAGAGGCATAATGTCAGCAATAACGGCAATCGCCAAAATATCCAAAAACTGTCGCATATCTATGTCTAAAGCAAGTTCTTTTTTAACAAGTCCAAGTAACAGCCAGGCAACCTGGGCACCGCATATCTCTTTAAAAGGGTAGTTACATGTAGGGAGTTTGGGGTCAACTATAGCATAGGCATCAGGTAAAATTTCACTAGGTGTATGATGATCTGTAATAATCAAATCAATACCCCGCTGTTTGCAAATCTCGGCTGCTTCAATGGCAGATATTCCATTGTCAACGGTAATTACTAAATCAGCATCAACTCTTTGTAAAACTGTAGGACTTACCCCGTAACCGTCTATAAAGCGATTGGGTATAATAGCCTCAAGAGGGTAGGGAATCTGTTTGAAAAAATCTACCATAATAGCAGTGGAGCTGACACCGTCAACGTCATAATCACCCACTAAGGTTATGCGTTTGTTACTTCGCACAGCCTCTGCAATTTTTTTTGCGGCTTTACTCGCATCTATGAGCAGTTCGGGATTTGGAATCTGAGAAAGTTTTTTATCTTGGGAATCAAACCTCTTGGAAAGAAGTTCAAAAAGATCTGATTTATTGAGAGTCGGTATACTATTGAGCATTCAAGCTGGCATTTACAAACGCTAGTATTGAAGGGTTTGGTGTTTGCAGGCGTGATGTGAATTCCGGGTGAAACTGTACGCCCAAAAACCATGGGTGTCCTTGAATTTCTACTGTTTCTATGAGTCCGTTAGACTCGCCTGTAACTATCATACCCGCATTTTCAAGCTGTTCTCTGTAAGCAGGGTTTGCTTCATAACGGTGACGGTGTCTTTCATATATAGTTTTTTGACCATTATAGGCTTGGCGTAAAAGTGAACCTTCTTTTGTATCACAAGGGTACTCGCCAAGACGAAGTGTACCACCCATAGGTGATTTGTGGGTTCTAAGCTGCATACCGCCGCTTTGGTCTAAAAAATTATCTATAAGATAAATCATAGGATGAGGCGTATTCTCATCAAATTCAATGGAGTTTGCGCCCTCAAGTCCGAGTACATTTCTTGCATACTCAACAAGTGTAAGCTGCATACCAAGACAGATACCAAGGTAAGGTATTTTATTTATGCGGGCATACTCAATTGCCTGAATTTTACCCTCAACGCCGCGATTCCCAAAACCGCCTGCTACTAAAATCCCGTCACAGTCATTGAGAAGTGCCTGGGCCCCTCTTTCTTCAATTTCCTCAGAGTCAACCCAACAGATTTCAACTCTGCTGTCAAGGTGTGCCCCCGCATGTATGAGTGCTTCTGTGAGTGATTTGTACGACTCTTTGAGTGCCAGGTATTTACCGACAAAACCAATAACCACTTTTCCTTTTGGCTGCACGATTTTTTTGACAAGTGAATCCCACTCTTGCATATCAGGAACAACTTCGCCAAGTTCAAGTTCTTTTGCTATAGGCTTTAAAATATTTTGTCTTAAAAATGACATAGGAACATCATAAATAGTTGCTGCATCAAGTGCTTCTATGACACTGTCAGGAGAAACATCACAACTCATTGCAAGTTTTTTCTTGAATGTTTTAGGCAAGGCATTTTCACTTCTTGCAATAATCATCTGCGGAGTAATACCGATACGGCGAAGCTCCTGAACAGAATGCTGTGTCGGCTTTGATTTCATCTCGCCGGCTGCTTTGATGTAAGGAATAAGTGTTACATGTACAAAGAATGTACCGGCAACTTCTTCATCATGTTTCATTTGACGAATAGCTTCCATAAAAGGCAGGCCTTCAATATCACCAACTGTACCGCCAAGTTCCACAACCAGAATGTCATGCCCTTCACCGGCCTCTTTTATGCGCTTGACAATTTCACCGACTATATGAGGGACAACCTGTATAGTCTGCCCAAGGTATCCACCGGCACGTTCACGTTCAATAACACTTGAATAAACCTGACCTGTTGTAAAGTTGGATGTCTTTAAAAACGATTTATCTAAAAAGCGTTCATAGTTTCCTATGTCAAGGTCGGTTTCTGCTCCGTCTTTTGTAACAAAAACTTCACCATGCTCCAAGGGACTCATAGTACCCGGGTCAACATTGATATATGGATCTATTTTCAGCATGCCTACATTTTTACCGGCATGTTTAAGTAAAGTACCAACACTGGCAGCTGTAATCCCTTTTCCAAGAGAGCTTAATACTCCACCGGTAACAAAAATGTATTTAGTCATCAAAAAATCTCCATATATATTAATTATAAGCGCGATTATAGTATATAATGTCTTATTAAATTATGAAAGTACGCTTATGCAAAATATTTTAGTATATATAATTATCGCACTTGGCCTCTCAATAGTCATAAATATCTTTTTGAAAAAAATAGGTATTTCACAAATTATAGGTTATATCCTAACAGGTACGATTATTGCCTACGGTTTTGACTTGCATGAAGCAAGCCACTTGCATGAATTGGAAATGGCAGGAGAATTTGGTATCGTCTTTTTGATGTTTACTATAGGTTTAGAAATATCTTTGGCAAAAATGGGTTCTATGAAAACAGAGATATTCGCCAATGGTTTTATGCAGGTTGGTATTACGACAATTGTCACCTACTTACTTGCGCATTATATTTTTGCATTAGAATCAAAATCATCTATAATTATAGCCCTTGCGTTTTCTCTTTCATCAACGGCAATTGTGCTGACATATTTAAAAAGTTCCAAAGAGATTTATACGTCGTATGGGCAAAATGCAACGGGAATACTGATTTTTCAAGATATAGCGGTTATTCCTATTTTAATTCTTATAAGTTTTTTGACGAATGAAGGCGATCAGGATATTTTTGTCATTTTATGGCATACGCTTTTGAGTGTTGCGATTGTTATCGCAGTTTTGTTTACAGTTGGAAAAAAAGTTGTTGCATGGCTCTTAAATTTTTCATCCTCATCAGAAGTGGATGAGCTGTTCATGGGCTCTGTACTGTTTATAGTCATGGCATCATCGCTTTTTGCTTATTACATGGGATTTACATACTCTTTGGGTGCATTTGTAGCAGGAATGATAATAGCGGAGACAAAATATCATCACAAAGTAGAATCAGATATAGCACCATTTAAAGATATTCTTTTGGGGACTTTTTTTGTTGTTGTCGGAATGAAAATAGATATGTCTCTGTTTGCTCACAATATCGGCTTGATTATTGGAGTGTTTTTACTGATTTTTATTATCAAGTCTCTGATTATGTTTGTGCTTTTGCGCTTGAATACAACAAGTGCTACATCGTTAAAAACAGCACTTTTCCTTTCTCAGGTCGGTGAATTCTCATTTGTAATTTTTGCACTTGCTGCATCAGGACATATTATAGATGAAAAATTGGCTTCTTTGTTGGTGCTTATTGTCATATTTTCTATGATAGTTACACCGTTTTTCGTTCCCTATATTAACACGATAACGGCAAAACTGATAAAAGAAAAAGATATTGTTACAGATATGTCTGCTCTTGCGGGGAGAAAAAATCATGTGGTTGTTTGCGGGTACAGTGTGGTCGGTAAGTTTGTGACACAGTACCTTGAAGAGCTCGATGCTCCTTATGTTGTCATAGACAATTCAAATAAACATGTAAAAGAAGCACTTAATGAAGGAAAAGAAGCCTATCTCGGAGATGCCTCTAAAACAGCTATACTAGAAGCACTTAATATTGATAAAGCTGCTGCAATAATTGTAACACTCGATAATATTGCAAAAAAACGTCTCATATGTGAAGCAGTTCTGAACCATGCAAAAAATGCAAATGTTATTGTAAAAGTTGTTTCACTGGAAGAGAAAGAAAAGCTTTCAGATTTGGATATAACGACTATAGTAGATGGAAAAGTTGAAGTAGCACGAGTTTTGGTGGAGAGGATGTTAACCTGCCAGCTGAAATACAGCTAGCAGTTAAAAATTAGTTTCCGCGTGAGCCTGGTTTAATGGCTTCACTGCCGTCTTTACAAAGCGGACATGCATCCGGTGAATACATTTCAAAAGTAAAATCTGCAAGTGCAAAAAATGGAATATCCTGTGGAAGTTTACAGTTTGGTTTTGTCTCAACGCTACTGCCTTGTCTGTGACAAAATCCACGGTTGGCTAACGCTGCAACACCGACTATCTCACCGCCGAGCTCTTTTACAACATCTGCGGCTTCCATAGCGCTTCCACCGGTTGTAATGATGTCTTCGCACATCAGAACTTTCTCACCAGGTTTTATTTCAAAACCGCGGCGAATAGACATTTTACCATCAACTCTTTCAGCAAAAATACTTCTCACATCAAGTGCAGTTGCAAGAGCAAAACCTGCAATCAAACCACCAAGAGCCGGAGCACAAACAGTGTCAATTTCAAGACCGCTTGCTTTGATTTGACGTGCGAGTTCATCTGCTAAAAGTTTTGCAGTTTTAGGATCTTCCAAAACTTTTGCAGATTGAAGATAGAATTGTGAACGGTTGCCGGAACTAAGCTTAAAATGCCCCTCTAAAAGCGCATCAGCATCCATATATATTTTTTTAACATCCATACAATTAAACTTTTAGAATTTCAGCTTCTTTATCTTTTAAGATGCTGTCAACTTTAGTGATATATTTGTCTGTAATTTTTTGTACATTGTCTTGAGCAGATTTAGATTCATCTTGTGTAATCTCTTTCTCTTTTTCAAGTTTTTTGATTTTGTCATTTGCATCACGTCTGTCATTTCTGATAGATACTTTTGCATTTTCACCCATAGTTTTCATCTTTTTTACAGACTCTTGACGCTGTTCAACTGTCATCGGAGGAAAAAAGAGCTTAATTAAATCACCGTCATTATTTGGATTTACACCAATATTGGCTGCATTTATAGCAGATTCAATATCAGGCAAAAGATTTTTTTCCCAAGGGTTAATAACAATGGTAGTTGCATCGGCTGCTAAAACAGAACCGACCTGGTCAAGCGGTGTAGGTGTTCCATAGTAGTCAATTTTTACATTGTCCAATACAGAGGTCGTAACCTTTCCTGTTCTAAGCGTTTTGAAATCTCTTTGCATATGCTCAATGCTTCCTTGCATTTTTGTTTCACATTCATTAAATATTTCGTTCAACATTCTGTTTTCTCCCTTGAAAGATTATTTTTGTGTAGTTGCTGGTTTTGCAGTCGGCGCAGTTGGTACTACAGGAGCAGCTACGTCTGTTGTTGGAACCATTTCATCTACCACAGAAGACTGTGCAGATTGAGAGTACATGTAACCTAATGTTATTGTGTTTACAACAAACAAAAAGCCGATAATAAATGTAGTTTTTGCCAAGAAACTGCTTGGTCCTTTTGCACCAAAAACTGATTCGTTTGAACCACTGTAAGCACCAAGGCCTATGCTTGAGCTTTTTTGTAACAGCACAGCTATAACCAAGATGATAACTAAGACGATTTGGATTATAAGTAAAAGACTGGTTGTCATTTTTTTTCCTAAATTAAAGTGGCGAATTATATCTAAAAAATCTTATATTATCAAACTCTCAAAAAGAGGGTATAATTTCATACAGTAAATAAAAACTATTTTGAAGGCCAAAAATGAAAAATTTAAAGATTGTCTTGTTAATTCTTGTTCTGTTATTAGCTGCATTGTTTGTTGTAATGCAAAATGAAAAAAAACCGCCATCCGTTGAAAAACCAATAGTGGGTGTGACGACATTTGCTTTGTACGATATTACAAAACATATAGCAGGCAACACTTGTACTGTTATCAACATTTTGCCTTTCGGTGTTGATCCGCATAGTTTTGAGCCGACTCCAAGACTTATGACTGGAATAGAAAAAAGTTCATTGGTTTTTTACAGCGGAGCAGGACTTGAACCTTGGATACATGGATTTAAATTTAAACATAAAGCAGTAAATATAAGCAAATATGTCAAATTACGAAAATTAACAGAGGCTGAGATTGCACAAGACCACGAACATGAACACGAAGCGCATCATCAGGCAATAGATCCTCATTATTGGCTTGATTTTGACAATATGAAAATAGCAACAGAGGTCATTACAAAAGAGTTGATTGCCCTGCAGCCTCAAAACAAAGAGCTTTACAGTAAAAATAGAGACAAATATATGAAAATGTTGAATGAACTTAATGAAGAGTATACAAAAACACTCTCAAACTGTAAACAAAAGAATGTTGTTGTCAGTCATAATGCTCTTGGCTATGTAGCAAATAAATACGGCTTTCATGTAGAATCACTTACCGGATTGTCTCCCGAAGCCCAGCCGAGCGCTAAAGCAATCAGACGTATTTTTCAAGATATTCACGCAAAAGGTATACAAACAATCTTTTATGAAAATTTTGTCAATGACAAAGTGACTAAAACAATAGCAAAAGATGCAAATATTACGGTGGATGTATTTCAGCCTCTTGGGAACATTACAGCGGATGAAGCAAGAGCAGGCATGACATACGAAGATATAATGAAGCAAAACCTTCAAAAACTCTCCAAGGCTCTTATGTGCAAATGAAATTCAAAGTACCCATCTTTGATGTAAAGAATCTTAACTTTATTGTTCGTGGACAAAAAATCCTCTCAGATATTTCTTTTGAAATTTTTGAAGGGGAGTATATTGCCATCATCGGACCAAACGGCGGTGGTAAAACAACACTTATTCGTATGCTTTTAGGACTTGAACAGCCTACATCAGGAGAGATTAAAATTTTCGGTAAAAGATTAAAAGAGTTTAAAGAGTGGTATAAAATAGGCTATGTTCCCCAGCGTGCAACTCTTGTAGATGAAAATTTTCCTGCCACTGTTGAAGATATCGTAAAAATGGGTCGTATTGCAAAAAGAGGCATATTCGCCGGCATAAGCAGTGAAGACAAAGCAATGGTGGAAGATGCCATGACAAAAATGGACATTCTTAATTTAAAAGACCGAATGGTTGGTACTCTCTCAGGAGGTCAGCGCCAGCGGGTTATGATTGCCAGAGCACTGGCATCTTCACCAAAAATTTTAATTTTGGATGAGCCAAATACCGGTGTTGACATGGTTTCGCAGCAAAGGTTTTATACGCTGCTTTCAAAACTCAATAAAGAAGAAAATATTACAATTTTGTTTATTACGCATGATATCGGTGTCATAGCAGATGATATCGGTCGTTTGTTTACTATCAACCAAAAGGCAACCATTTGTAATGACCCTAAAAAGATGCTGAGTTGTGAAGAGGTGAGTGA
>CAZDEM010000030.1:0-2966 GCA_964504315.1 uncultured Sulfurimonas sp. | reverse complement strand
AGGCAACCATTTGTAATGACCCTAAAAAGATGCTGAGTTGTGAAGAGGTGAGTGAGCTTTACGGCATAGATGCTCATGCCCTTCATCATCACAAGCACGAGCATTAAGGATAAGTATGTTGGAGATGTTTGATTATGATTTTATGCAAAGAGCATTTGTAGCAGGACTTTTTATTGCTATATTAGCTTCTATAAGCGGCAACTTCGTTGTACTTCGCCGTTACTCTCTTATGAGTGAAACATTGGCACACTCAGCACTTGTCGGGGTGGCTGTAGGTCTGGTAGCAGGGTACAATCCTTTATGGGTTGCCGTAGGGGTTGCTATTGGTGCTGCCTGGCTTATTGAGTACCTTAGAAGTGCTTTTTCCCTTTACAGCGATGCTGTTTTGGCGATTATACTTTCAGGTTCACTTGCAATAGCAGTTATTATCGTTTCACTTGGCGGTGCTTTTAACAATTCACTCTTCTCTTATCTGTTTGGCTCAATTTTATCTGTTACTAATGAAGATGTTATGACAATAGTAATTGTGGGTAGTATATCTTTACTTTTTTTACTTCTTTTTTCCAAAGAACTTTATTTTATTGCTTATGATGAAGAAGTGGCAAAAACAAGCGGCATAAAAGTAAAATTTTTAAATTTTCTACTTGTTACTGTAGTTGCTGTTATTATTGCTTTATCTATTCGTGTGGTTGGAAGTCTGCTTATCGGTGCATTGATGGTTATTCCGACGGTGGCTGCCCTGCAGTATAGAGTAGGCTTTAGAAGTACAATGCTCATTTCGCTCTTTTTCGCTCTTTTTAGTGTTATCTTTGGTATGAGCCTCTCTTATTATTATTCTTTGCCTTCAGGCGCTACAATAGTACTCTCTATCATAGTTATTTTCATTATTTCACTTATTATAAACAAAAAATGATACATAGCACATGAAAGTAAGTTCTGAATTTTCCAAGTATGCAACACATTACGGTTCATATAATGTGATTCAGCAAAAAGTAGCTGATAAACTGCTCTCTTTTATAACTTCAAAACCAAAAAATATTTTAGATTTAGGGTGCGGCGATGGTGCATTGGCTAAAAAAATCGGATGGAAATATAACAAACTTATGGCTGTCGATTTTGCCCCGGGAATGCTGGAACTGCATCCAAAATCCAAAAAAATAGAGTGCATTTACGGTAATTTTAATGATGCAAACCTTTTTGAGTTGCTCAAAGAATATAATTTTGATTACATTCTTTCTGCTTCAGCGTTGCAATGGGCAGATGATATGGAAAAAACATTTGAACAATTGCAAACTTTGCATATTCCTGTCGCACTTGCAGTTTTTACGGCAAATACATTTGAAACACTTTACAAAACAGCAGGTTTAGAACCTTTACTAATCAATACTGATAAACTCAATGCACTGCAAAAAAAGTATTTTAATGCCAATTTTGAAGTCGTCCGCTATAAGTTAGAATTTGATAATGTAAGAGATATGTTTCGCTATATAAAAAAGAGCGGAGTAAGTGCTTCTCGTAATGTTTTAAGTTATAAAGAAATGAAAAAACTGATGCAGGAGTATCCACTGAACTATTTAGAATTTGAAGTAGCTTTTATCTATTAATCATTACTTCTTTTTCTAAATTGTACAACTCATAACGTATAGTTTTAAAATTTTCACTATATTCTATATTTTCTAATTTATATAATTCTTCTAAGACTCTGGCAGATTCCTCGGCACGTTTAAAGTTGGCAGTAAGTATATCTTCAAGATTAGAGCGGTTTTGTTCGCTTTTGGTAGAAGGACGCAGTACGTCATTGATGCTGTCTCTATGTTGGAGGAGTTGTTGTGTTTCTTTTATCTGTGCTTTATGTCTGAGTGATTTTAATTTTGATGAAAGTTCTTTGTTGTTGTCTTTATAGCGAAGTATATCTTCAACAACGCGTATACCTTCTTTGAGGCGGTTGATGTTGGCGTCAATCACCCGAAAGAGTTCGGGTGAAAGAGAATTACTCTTCATTTCCAAAAATGCCGAATAGTTGTAGAAGCGCTATGAAAATATTTAGAAAATCTAAATAAAGTGCTATGGCACCGTCAATTGGAGTCTGGTATGCCCCGTTCATAATGTTTTGTGTATCATAGATAACTAAAATACTAAAAAGTATTACCACTGCTCCGGCAATAATAACTTGAAACATTGGATTTCCAAGGAACATATTTAATATTGAAAAACCAATGATTACAAATAGTGCAATCATTAAAGGTTTTCCATATCCTGTGAAATCTTTTGTGCTTTTTATAGCAAAAAAGCTCATCGCTCCAAATACAACTGCCGTCATTGCAAATGCATTACCGACTATCGCTCCACCGCCGTTCATTCCAAGTGTATATGCAAGTAAAGGCGCTGTTGTAAGCCCTGTAACAAATACAAAGGCAAACATAACTAAAAGATTTATGCCCGGTTTGTTTTTAACAAATTGTAAACCGATTAAGAGACCGATTTCTAAAAAGAACAGTGGCCAGATTAAACCTGAAATAGTTGCTGCCAAAGGCACACCTACATAAGCACCTGCCGCTCCCGCCATCATTGATGCAGCAAAAAGCTTATAGGTCTCTTTTACAAAAGAGACTATTTGAGCTTCGCTACGACTGTTTGTTTGAGAAGCATAAGAGTTTCCTCTTGCGTAATCACGATCATAAAGTCCCATATTTTTTTCCTTTTACAATACCTTCTTTAAGATATTTTTTATTTAGTGAATTCTATAGATAAAAAGTTAATGGAAGGCAACATGAATGCAAAAAATGTGCTTACACTATTATATATAAGCAAAAATAGAGAAATAAAATAAGTAAAACTAATTCTAAAAGAAACAACTCAAAAAGAAATTTGAAATTCTTTTAAAATACTCTTGACATTAAAGTTGAAATCTCCTATAATTCCCATCCACAAACAGAGAGACCTTGTTTAAAAGGCCTAGAGAGACT
>CAZDEM010000029.1:0-13548 GCA_964504315.1 uncultured Sulfurimonas sp. | reverse complement strand
TAGATGACTCTTGTGAAATAGGAAACGTTTTTTATACCTGTCCTATGCACCCGGAGATTCATCAGGACCATCCTGGAAACTGTCCAAAATGTGGTATGACACTTGAAAAAGAGGTCGAAGCGCTGCCGACGGTTAAAACACAATACACCTGCCCTATGCATCCTGAAATTATTCGTGATGAACCGGGAGACTGCCCTATCTGCGGCATGCATCTTGAACCTATAACCGTACAGGCAGAAGAAAAAAACGAAGAGCTTGATGATATGAGCCGTCGTTTTTGGATAAGTACAGTTTTATCAATTCCTCTTTTTATCTTAGCTATGGTTAATGACTTAGCACCGCAATATATTCCCTCTTCCCTATCAGCACAAACAGTGCAGTGGATTGAATTCTTTCTTGCATCCCCTGTCGTTCTTTGGGGAGGCTGGCCTTTTTATGTCAAAGGATATCAGTCTGTAAAAACATGGAATTTAAATATGTTTACACTGATTTCTATGGGTGTCGGGGCTGCATATATTTACAGTATTATAGCCCTCTTTTTTCCTGAGATATTTCCGCCGCTTATGCATACAAAGGATGGTGTCGTACATGTCTATTTTGAAGCGGCAGCCGTCATTACCGCTCTTGTTCTTTTGGGGCAGGTACTTGAACTGCGAGCAAGAAGTAAAACAAATACAGCCATAAAAACCCTGCTCAACCTTGCGCCAAAACAGGCACACAGAATTATAGATGAAGAAGGCAATGAGGAAGATGTAAGCCTCGAACTTGTTCATACGGGAGATAAGCTCAGAGTCAAACCTGGAGAAAAAATTCCTGTTGACGGGGTTGTGGTAGAAGGACAGAGCAATATCGACGAGTCTATGATAACAGGAGAACCTGTTCTTGTGCAAAAAACAGTAGGAGACAACCTTATTGGTGCGACAATCAATAAAAACTCAACACTAATAATGCAGGCGACGAAAGTAGGCTCAGACACTATGCTTGCGCAGATTGTTCAAATGGTAGCACAGGCTCAACGTTCCCGTGCACCAATTCAACAGCTGGCTGACACGGTCTCTAGTTACTTTGTACCAGCTGTTGTACTCTCTGCCGTTTTCGCTTTTATAGGCTGGTGGATTTTTGGACCCGAACCTCAGCTTGCCTATGCAATTGTAGCGGCAGTCTCTGTTTTAATCATAGCCTGCCCGTGTGCCTTGGGACTTGCTACACCTATTTCCATTATGGTAGGAACAGGCCGAGCAGCACTCTCAGGCATTTTGGTTAAAGATGCCAAAACACTTGAAACTATGGAGAAAATAGACACGTTGGTTGTAGATAAAACAGGAACCCTCACAGAAGGAAAACCAAAAGTGACTGACTTTTTAACCGCTCAAGGGTACGATAAAAATGAACTGATACAATATGCTGCTTCACTAGAACGTGCCAGCGAACATCCTCTTGCACAATCTGTCATAGAGTATGCAAAAGAGTCAAATATTTCACTC
This sequence comes from uncultured Sulfurimonas sp., assembly GCA_964504315.1. Taxonomy (GTDB): domain Bacteria; phylum Campylobacterota; class Campylobacteria; order Campylobacterales; family Sulfurimonadaceae; genus Sulfurimonas. The sequence continues at coordinate 12,064 of CAZDEM010000029.1, read as the reverse complement.
ATTAACATAGAAAACTTTGAAGCTGTTCCCGGCAAAGGCGTTATTGCACAAATTGACGGTAAAAAGATAATTTTAGGAAGTGAGAATTTTTTAAAAGAGGAGAGAATTTCTATTGACGATGTAAAAGAAACGGCAGATGCAATGAGAAATGATGCAAAAGGTATTATTTTTATGGCTATAGACGACAACTACTGCGCACTTATTGCAATAGAAGACCCTATAAAAGAGACTTCAATTGAAGCTGTGCAGACATTAAATAATGAAGGCATAACTGTTGTAATGCTCAGCGGAGACAATGAATTTACAGCCAATGCCGTCGCTAAAAAACTTGGCATAGCAAAAGTTTATGCCAATGTTCTGCCTGACGGCAAAGCCGATGTTATAAAAGAGCTTCAAGGCAATGGAGCGCTTGTCGCAATGGCCGGTGACGGTATTAACGATGCCCCTGCACTCGCTCAAGCAGATGTCGGCATTGCCATGGGAACAGGAACAGATGTGGCAATTGAGAGTGCCGGAGTAACTCTCATAAAAGGAGACCTGCTTGGCATAGTCAAAGTACTCAAACTCTCCCGCGCCACCATGAAAAACATCAGACAAAATCTCTTTTTTGCTTTTGTTTACAACAGTGCAGGAGTTCCGGTTGCCGCGGGCGTACTTTATCCATTTTTTGGTATTGTTCTCTCGCCTATTATTGCAGCTGCAGCAATGAGTTTCAGTTCCGTTTCTGTAATCACCAATGCATTGCGCTTAAAAAATACAAAACTCTAAAAAAGGAATAAAATGAAATTTATTTTATTAACCGCCGGCATGCTCATGGTAGTCTTTAATGCTTGCAGTGATGAAAAAAAAGCTCTGAAATCTTCTGCACCCGGTATGAAATGCGGTTCTGGGAAATGTGGAGCAAACATGTTTGACGGCAGTGCCGCTTTAATAAAAAAGAAGAAAAATATTTTGGCGCAGATGAGAAAGAATGACCCTCGTTTAAACTGTGTAAAAAAAGCAAAAACAACAAAAGAGACTTATGATTGTGTCAGAGATCCAAAAACAAAGATAATGACGCTAAAATGTGGTGAAGGAAAGTGTGGAACTGCAATGCAAACTAAAAAACCGCTTATGAAGTGCGGTACAGGAAAATGCGGCTCTTCTATGAAATAGTCCTTAATCAAGGACTATTTTTTCTTTAAAAGAAACAATATGTGCATCTAATTGCAACTCTTTTTTCAACATTGCTTTAAAAGATTTTTGACTATTTAATTCCCCATGAACTAAAAATACTTTTTTCAAATCTTTCATACTCGAAATCCATTCAACAATACCGTCTCTGTCCGCATGAGCAGAAAAACCGTTAATAGTATGAATAGAAGCTTTTACAATAATATCTTCACCCAAAATATTTATCCACTTTGCCCCGTCTACTATTTCACGTCCCAGTGTCCCTTCGGCCTGGAATCCTACAAAGACTACTGCATTACGTTTATCCCAAATTCTGTGTTTAAAGTGGTGCGTAATTCTTCCTCCATTACACATTCCCGCTCCGGCGATAATGATGGCACGGCTTTTGATATCATTTATACCTTTGGAGGCCTCCGGTGTTTCGGTATATATAAGCGAGTCAAAATTAAAAACTGTTCCGTCTTCTTTAACATTTTCCTGACATTGATTTGTCAGGTTTTCAACATAATTTCGATACACGGCTGTAGCACGTGTCGCCATTGGAGAGTCCAAAAAGACTTTACATTTAGGAAGTTCCCCACTTTCATACATTTCTCGTAAAATACAGAGCAGTTCCTGTGTTCTCTCCACTGCAAAAGATGGAATAAGAACATTTCCATGATTATTGAGCGTTTTTACAAGGACATCTTTAAATTCTTTGATTGTTGCCTCAATGGGCTGATGATCTCTGTCTCCATAGGTTGTTTCAACATAAAGACTCTGTGTTTTGTCACATTTATTTAAATTTGGCAGAACTAAACCGTTATTATTACCTATATCTCCAGAAAAAACTATAGTATGTGAATCACTGTTTTGCATATAAGAGAGCTCTATAAAAGCGGAGCCTAAAATATGCCCGGCATCACGATAAACAAAACTGACACCCTCACACAAATCATAATATTTATCATACTCCGGGTTTATCCATTCCATCATTTGAAATGTATTCTCCACATCCAAAGGTTCATAAAGAGGTTTTGAAAGTTTTTTTTCTCTGCCTTTACGCAAAGCTTTACGATAGCGCGTTTGAAAATCTTCACTCATAATCTTAGCACTGTCCATCAAAATGATCTGCGCCAAATCCATCGTGGCGGAAGTCGCATAAATTTTCCCCTTAAATCCCTCTTTTACAAGTTTGGGAATGCGTCCAACATGATCAAGATGCGCATGTGTTACTAAAAGATAATCTATGCTCGAAGGCTCAAAATAAAATGCTTCTTCATTTTTATCTTCATCTAAACCCTGAAACATCCCGCAGTCTATCATTATATTTACACCGCCAACTTCAAACACATGGCATGAACCTGTCACCTCTTTCGTTGCACCGTAAGATCTCACTATTGCCATCATAAATCCTTTGCATATAGTCTACATGTAAAGATTATACGCCAATCTTTCTTAAAAATATAACAAACTACTTTCTTGGTATAAATTCAAGCACCGTTGCATTAATACAAAATCGTTTACGTCCATCAGGCAAGGAAAAAACATGTCCTAAATGAATACCGCTTTTTTTGGCGATAATTTCAGTTCTCTTCATACCGTAACTGTTGTCCTCTTTTTCTATGGTAGCGTCATCAACTGCTTTATAAAAACTAAGCCAGCCTGTACCGGAATTGAACCTATCACGTGTATCAAACAAAACTTCACCGCTTAATTTGTCAACAAATACTCCATCTGGCGTATGTTTAAATATATCATACTGTTTACAAAAACGATTGTCAGTTCCTTGATTGAATGCCACCTTGTAACTCTCAGAATTTTTACCCAGTTTAAAATCACCGAGTGCTTTATAAAACTCTTTTTCATTCATAAATCCGACATGACTCGCAACTTCTTTACCATTTTGTATAAAAAGTATTGTTGGTGTGGCATAAAGTTTACTTTTAATATCAAAACCCTGCAAATTATTGGCTAAAACTGTTCGTATCGGTAGCGTTCCTTTGTAATTTTGGGTTACTTCTTTATCAAATTTTTCACAATAAGGGCAAAAATTTGGACTTTTTATGACCAAAAGCTCTTTGCCTCCAAGCGGTGTCACGACATCCTGCTTAGTCTGCTCTTTTTTAAATTTTACACCCGTTGCATGATCGGGACAGTATCCGTTAGGATTCTTTTGCAGATAATCCTGATGGTAAGACTCTGCCGTATAAAAATGTTTAAGAGGTTTTATTTGCGTTGTTATTGTGCCATAACCGTTTTTATTGAGGAGTTTTTGATACTCTTTTTCTGTCTGATGGGCAACTTTTTCCTGCTTTGGCGTTGTGTAAAATATGGCACTTCTGTAATTATTACCGATATCATTGCCCTGCCCATTTAGCTGAGTAGGATCATGCAGTTCCCAAAAAGATTGTATTAATGTTGTGGCATCTGTTTTGCTGTTGTCATAAACCACTTTTACCGATTCTGTGTAGTTCATTATTTTTCTGCCGTCTTTTGTATAGCGATTTTTGAGTACTTTTTTATATGTCGGATTTGCATAACTGCCCCCTGCATAGCCCGACTCGGCGCTGATAACACCCTGCATATGTTCAAAATGTTTCTCAACACCCCAAAAACACCCTGCTGCAAATACTATTGAAACTATCATAATGATTCCTTTACGCTAACTGCGCTTTTATAACATCTGCAATACGAAAAGAGTTTGCATAAATGGTCCAGGTATAAGGAACACTTCCTCCTGTAGGCATAAATGAAGCATCAGCGACATAAAGGTTCGCCAAATCATGTGCCTTACAGTTTTTATCAAGCACGGAAGTTGCTGCATCATTGCCAAATCGGCATCCGCCGGCAACAAGATTAGGAGGCGGTGCTGATGAAATAGAATAATCAATCTCCTCACAGCCGAGTTTTTCCAATACTTTGACGCTTTTTTTTGCCAAATACTCACCCACAGCCAAATCATGCGGATGTCCATATAAATTAATCACTCCCACAGGTACGCCGTATTTATCTTTGACTTTTTCATCAACACTTACAAAGCACTTATCAGTAGGCAGCCAGTCGTTAAATACTTCAAAGGTAAGCATCCTCGATGTTGTCAATCGTTTATATAGTTTATCTTTAAGAGCATCACCCCATAAAAGATTTCCCTCTTCATCATACACTTCACGCATAACCCTTGATATAATATTTTGATGTTCAAATAAAAAGTCTATCGTTCCGCCTTTATATCTTTTATCTTCTTCTTTATATTCATACCAGTCCTGCAAAGAACGGTTAAAAAAGACTCCGACTTCCATCAGCTCTTTTTGCTGCTTTAATGTTAACTTTTCAAAAACAAATCGTCCGCTTCCGCTGCCACCGGCTGAAAATATTAAATTTTTTCCCAACTCTCCACTGGAATTTGCCAGACCATCAGGAAAATACCTGTTTTTGGAATTAAGCAGTAATCTTGAACTTTCTATGGCTTGAGCTGAGAGTACAAAAATTTTAGCCTGAACTGAATGTCTAATTCCCTTTTTTGTATAATAATAGGCTCTTGTCACTTGTTTATCATTACTTTCAAGCTTATAAACAAAAGCATCTGTAACAATTTGAGCCTTGCATTTTTGAAGCAAAGCAGCACGCCCGCTTCCTTTTGCTCCGCTTGCACAGCCATAACTACCGCAAAAATTGGAATAGTAGCATCCGTTGCGCCCAAGCGCATTTTGAGACAATATTGCACGAGGCGTAGGAATTGCTTCATAATGCAGTTCTTTACAGGCTGCATCAAACCATTTTGTTACACCGTTTGTCTGCAACTCTGGATAAGGAAAATTTACACTTGAACGTGGTTCAAGATGTTTATGTTTTATTATTTTTCCACTTACCCCTACAACTTTTTCGACTTTGTCATAGTAAGGTTCAAGTTCTTCATAGCTAATCGGCCAGTCAACAACATTGGCACCTTCTATTTCGCCATACACACTTTTAAGTTTGAAATCATTTGGCTTGAGTCTGTGAAAATATCCGCTCATCAAATTTGATGAACCACCCACCATAGAACCGTTCCAGAAATTCCAACCTGATTTTTCACCATCATAGCGAGTAAATGTACCATCAGCTTTATACTCGTTAATTATATGTTTTTGTTCATTCAAAGGTGGCGTAAACATATCTCTGCGAGTCACACCAATTTCATCTTTATTGAAATCATCCTCTGTATAATTTTCACCTTTTTCTAAAACAATAACATTAAATCCGGCATTAGAGAGTTCATACGCTATGGGTGAGCCACCCGCCCCACTGCCGATTATACATACATCATACATTCTTATTCTTCCTCGCGTTACGCGTTACATGTAAGCTTGTTTTGGACTTGGCTTTCCACCTTGAAACTGCAGCCATTTCCAAGCGGCTTCATGGTTGTTCCCGCCGTATATTGGGTCACCGAGCATTGCCTCAAACATATAGTTCATCACATCATATACAAAACTGTCACCCCACTCTGTTTTGGTAATGGTGGTTAAAATATCTTGCCTTCGCTGTGAAGAAAGCTTTGTATACTCTTGTTTATATTGCGTAATACTCTCTTCATTAAGCCATTTTACACCGTTTTTTAAAAAAGTTTTATCTTCATCACTAATACGAGCATGGTTAAATACTATTTGCATATATGGAGCAGTTTTAATACCCAGTTCTTGGATATGAGGGAACAGATCTTTATGCATAAGTCCGAACGTCTGCACCGGAGTTGTTACACCGAAAAGAGTACATCCGTCCATTAAAAAAACGGCACTTGATAAGAATCCTGCCTTTAAAAAATTTCTTCTTGATCGCAATGCCGACATCACTTAATCTTTAAAAAGTTTGTCAAAAAATGATTCTTCTTTCTTCTGTTCATTAGCAGATATACGCTCATCTACAAAATCAGGGTCACCTTTTTCAAGCATATTTTTTGAAGGTTTTTTAATATGTTTCTTAGGTCTGCTCTCTTTTATAAAGCCATTATTTTTTGTGCTCATTACACCATGAGGGATACACATAACATCCTCCTCTTCTTCTCTATATGAAATGATTATACTGAAAAAGTGTGTAGCAATTGTGTAATAGCCTATTTCAACACAAAGTCCACACAATTAATGTATATACTGCAAATAGCTTAAGTAATTAATTTAATTCAAATACTTAAGTAAAAAAGGAGTATTTATTATGTTACGTTTCTTTTTATTAGTAGGGGTAGGTCTTATTACCCTCGTATCAAATTCTTATGCCATTCCGGCATTTGCAAGACAAATGGGGATTTCTTGCAATGCCTGTCACTCACAAAATGGTTTCCCTGCCTTAAATCGCTTTGGACGCTCTTTTAAAGCAAGTGGTTTCACTATGATAGGTGCCCAAAAAACAGTGACAGGTGATAAACTTGGGAAATTTCTGTCTATTACAGACACCTTGAATTTATCATTAAATGTAAAAATAGGGTATGCTAGAAATAGTGATCCTACCGCATCATCTACAATTAATTTTCCTCAAGATTTGGGGTTAATGATTGCTGGTAGAGTTGCCAACAATATTGGTATTTTTACAGAAATCGGGTACACGGATCCTGTATTTCAACTTTCAACCTTAATTTTACCAATTATTTATAAGGTATCTGATTATACTTTAGGTACTGTTCTTTACCGTACCAGTGAACTTGGTCCTGCAGCCTCTTATGATACGCTCGCAACAGGTTCCATCAAAAATGGTCAGACATTGCAAGCAGCAGGAGCAGCCGCGGCACAATCATATATAGTTGAAAATTCTGGTGATGAAGCTGCAGCAGAAGGTGTAGGTTTTTATATTGCAAGTGATTTATGGTATGGGGTCTATTCTGCGTATGTACCTACAGTTGGTACAGCATCAGGTGTAACGCCGGCAAGTTATGCCAGTCTTGCATATACACCGCAAATTGCAAATTGGGATATCGGTATAGGCGGACAGCTGTGGTGGGGAACAGCCAAACGCGATGATGTCAATAGCTCTTTACCAAAAATAGAAGATAACACAGATAAGTTTGCACTTAATTTTCAGGCCATGGGAGATATAAAAGAAATACCTGTCAGTGTTTTTATAACCTATGCAGATGCAAAACAAGGTTCACTTTTTGCACAAACACCAAATGATGTAACAGCAGGAACACTTGTTGGTGAAGTTGCAGCCATTCCACATGTATTAATGTTTTCCGGTGGATACAGAGTTGCAGACAATGGGCAAAATACGAATTCATCTGATAATGCCGAACTCTTTGCAATAAAATATTTTTACAAAGAGAATGTACAATGCCAATTTAACTATGTTGTTAATCAAAACAGCCTCAAACGCAATGAACTTTATCTCACGTTTCGAACAGTATTTTAAGTCATTGAAGTAATACGCTTCGCATAGATGAGTATGCAAAACTCATCTATATCTTCTTAATCAACTAAAGCCTCTTCAAAATAATGCTCAACATTCATATATGTTTTACCCGTATAGTCTCTAAAAATAAGATGCTCTTTGCTCAGCTTTGAAATATGATTTAATCCCATGATGGCGAGAAGACTTCTCACCCCTGAGAGCAGCTGCCCATGATATGATGCAATATTTTTGGATTTTTTCTCTATTAAAAATGATGCTCTTTTTTTCTTATCCTGTGTTGCCAGACCAACCGGACAGGCCCGGCCGTGCGCACCGGAACATTCACGCGCGCGTATGCATCCTGCGCTCATCATAAATGCTCTCGCAATTGCTACATAATCCGCACCCAGACCAAAGAGGACAACGGCATCATCAGGTGTCAATACTTTTTCACTTGCAATAAGTTTGACTTTTTCACGTACTCCGGCTCTTTTTAACTCACTGTCTGCAATATAAAGTGCTTTTGTTATCGTCATACCGACACTCAACATCATTTCCAAAGGTGCGGCACCACTCCCGCCGTCACCGCCGTCTATAGTTATAAAATCAGGGTAGGCATTTGAACCTGCCTTCAAACGTTCTTTCAATAAATCAGCATACTGCGTAAAATTATCTTGTGAAGAGATTACAATTTTTACCCCTACAGGCTTCTCTGACAACTCTTTAAGTCTGCCTATAAAATCAAAGAGTTCCTCTATGGTATGAGCAAAAGGAAACTGATTTGGAGAGAACAGATCTTTATGTGCTTCTACCCCTCGATAATAAGCAATCTCCTTGCTCACCTTTGAAGCAAGCAACTTGCCGCCCGTCTGCTTTGCACCCTGTGCCATTTTTATCTCCGTCATTTTACAAAAACGCATTGTTTTTTGGTATCGTTCTTCACAAAAGTTTCCTTCTTTGTCACGCACACCATACAAGCCGCTTCCCATCTGAAAAATAATATCAGGCATATCATCAGGCACCTCTGAAGGAAAGGTTGCCATAGGAGCATCCCAATTAACTCGGTAAAAGACCAACTCAGTTTTATCAAAGAGGTAACTGTCGGGAGCAGGAGTCGTCACAACCATATGTTTATATACCTTTTGTGCCGCTGCCGGATTGATGAAAAATTTCACAAGTTTATAGATATTTTTTGCAAAAAATGTTCCCTCCTGTATTTGAAAAAATTTACACTCTCTTGTATATTTATGCGTATAAAAAAAGTTTGAAGTGAGACTTCCTTCTCCTGTATTTATAGGAAATTTTCCAAGATATGCTCCTTTGGTAAAGGCACGTGTCCCCTCAGGAGAGATAGCACCGTCACTCATAGCACTTCGTCCGAAAATAGATCTCGTTGTAAAAGGCTTGAGAGAATTTTCTCCAAAAGTTACAGAAAAATCATCGCTCACATCCTCTGTATTCAGAACACAGTTGGCATTTTTTATGCCCAGTCTTGCGCTACGCTGAGGCTGGCCCGGAGAAAAAGAGGCATACGCCGATTTACGCTCAGCCGAATCATAAACCCATTTTACTTTATCAAACGACTCATAAAATTTTTCATCTCCGAAATACTGACGCATCGGGTCACGAAGTGCATAGAACAAATAACGTATACGACCGATTAACGGATAGTTGATAAGCAACTGATTCTCTCTTTGAATGTACCTGTCATATATAAACAAAACAATGGAAACAACAATAAAAAGAATAAAGAATGCTTTGAGTAAAAACATCAATATAGGAAAGTGTATTTCCCCTATTTCATGTGTGAAATGGACTAAGGCTTCCATCTTTTAATTTTTCTCTCCAAAGATAAGTCTGTCCAAAGAAAATTTACCGGCACCGTGAGAAAAGAATATTAATAAAAATGCCATATAATAGAGTGGAATTTCAAAACCGTTGTCTCCTGCAGAAAAACCGTTATGCAGATGCACTGTTACTATGGCAACTATCATAATTATAATCATAGGAATAGAAATAATTCTTGTAAACAGTCCTAAAGTCAGTAAAACTACACCCGTTATTTCTGTACTGGCAGCCATGTAAGCATTAAGTGTCGGAAACGGAATGCCCATAGAACCGAACCATTCGGCAACTGACTTCATATCATTCCATTTCATCATAGCAGGTTCATAAAAACCGTAGGCTACCAATAACCTTGCAAAAAGCAGACTTAATGATTGCAAATACTCGCCCAAACGTGAAAATTCAAGATATATTTTTTTAATATTCATAATAAACTCCTTAAGTTTTATAAAAGTATTCTATCTCTACTTTGTGTAGTAAGTGTGCAGTATACGTTTATGATATACTTCAGAAAAAAAGAGAAAAAATGAAAAAAATATTGTTAATTGTATTCTTAATAAGCTCACTTTTTGCATCAAAAATCGAGTTTGAAGTGTTAGGCTCAGGAGGCCCTGAAATAGATGCTAGAGCAAGCACATCCTATCTCTTATGGATTGATGGAAAAGCAAGACTTATAGTAGATATGGGAAGCGGTTCTATGCTCAGGTTTGAGCAGGCAAAAGCAAAAATAGAGGATCTCGAAGCGGTAGTCCTGACACATCTGCACATAGACCACAGTGTAGATCTGCCTGCCTTTGTAAAAGCCGGATATTTTTCAAAGCGCAAAAAAAGTTTAGACATTATAGCGCCAAGCGGTAATGAGTATTTTCCTTCAACGACTGAATTTCTCAAGGACCTGTTTGGCAAAAAAGGAGCATACAGATATATGCAGGATGTTTTAACACCAAACAGCGACTCTTTTGAAATTATTCCGGTAAATATTGTAAAAAAAGCACAAAGAGTCTATAAAGATTTTACACTTGATTTTATACGTGTACATCACGGCATAGTTCCTGCACTTGCACTTAAAATCAGTATTGATGGCAAGACCATTATCATCAGCGGTGATACGAATGATGAAAACCATCGCCTAGAAATGCTGGCAAAAAATGCAGACCTCTTTGTTGCACATCATGCAATTTCTCAAAGTGCACAAGGCTATGCTACACATTTACATATGCCACCCTCTACAATAGCCGACATTGCAAAAAAAGCAAAAGTAAAAAGAGTGCTGCTTACACACCGAATGAAAAGAACAATAGGCAAAGAAGATCAAACATTACAGATAATAAAAAAAGAATATAACGGAAAAGTTATTTTTGCAGAGGACAGAATGAAACTGGAGTTATAACAGAGAAGATTCTCTGTTATAAAAAAGAATGTTTAGTTGCTACCGCATTTACCTTTACCGCACTTCATAGACTTTTTCTTCTCTTCTTTCATTGAAGCACCACATTTTTTGCCTTCTTTTTTCATTGAAGCACCACATTTTTTGCCTTCTTTTTTCATTGAAGCACCACATTTTTTGCCTTCTTTTTTCATTGGTTTTGCCATTGAAGAACCACATTTTCCTGCACCACATTTCATATCGCCTGCGCTGAGTGAAACTGCACCCAATCCTGTAAATAAAGCCGCTCCTAAAAGCAGGGCTGTAAGATTTAATTTTTTCATTCTGTTATCCTTTGATATTTTAAGTTAGAACAATTGTAACATAAAAATAAGTTTTTTTTATGCGACATCTGTTACATTAGAAAAATTATACATTTTAAGTGTGTAGTATTTGTGTAATATTTTTAAATCAATATAATATGATAGAATGATACCTACTATACAACTCTGAATAAAGAGGAGAAGCTATGTTTCACACAAAAAGTATTCAAAGCACGCTTAGTGATGTGAATACTACACCAAACGGTTTAACAACTCAAGAAGTACTGGTTAGACAAAAACATTTTGGGAAGAACATACTTCCTCAGGGAAAACAAACTACTTTGTTTCAAATATTTTTGCAACAATTTACAAATCCCATTATATATGTTTTAATTGCAGCTGCTGTAATATCGCTTGCTATTGGGGAGTTCAGTGATGCCGGGTTTATTGTAGCTGTACTTTTGATAAATGCAGTCATTGGGACTTATCAGGAGTATCAGGCAAATAAAAGTGCGCAAGCTCTCAAAAAGATGATTAAAACCTATATTTTTGCTCTTAGAAATGAGGAGAAAGTAGAAATTCCCAGTGAAGAAGTCACAGTAGGAGACATCCTCTTTTTTGAATCGGGAGTAAAAGTGCCTGCTGATGTGCGCCTGATACAAAGCAAAGATTTGTTTGTAAACGAATCACTGCTTACAGGAGAGTCCATAGATGTCAGCAAAGATTCACATTACATATCTACTGATATTGACGAACCTGTAGGCGACAGAAAAAATATGCTCTATGCAGGTTCACTCGTCACAAAAGGCAGAGCTATAGGCGTTGTCACAGCAATAGCAGGACAGACAGAAGTCGGAAAAATTTCTGAGCTTTTACTGACCTCTGAAGTTGCAAAACCGCCTCTGTTGATTCGCATGGAAAAATTTTCATTCAATATCTTAAAAATCCTTGCTACTGTTATTGTTATTATTATATTTATTGGCATCTATCAAGGTGTAGGGCTTAAAGAAGTATTTTT
>CAZDEM010000028.1:0-14006 GCA_964504315.1 uncultured Sulfurimonas sp. | reverse complement strand
TATATATTTAGAATAAAGTTATATAATTTTATTATATAAATAATAAGGATATGCAATTATGCCAGATAAATTATCATTTCAAAAAGAGTCATTAGAATATCACAAAGCCAAAGGTGAGTTTGATACAAACGGAAAAACTGCAACACTGCTAACAAAACCTTGTACAACGCAAGAAGAGTTGTCAATGGCATACAGTCCAGGCGTTGCATATCCATGCTTAGAAATTCAAAAAGATGCCGAACTTGCGTATGAGTATACAAACAAAGGCAACCTCGTAGCAGTAGTGAGTGACGGTACAGCTGTTTTGGGTCTTGGAGATATCGGACCTTTGGCCGGAAAACCTGTGATGGAAGGCAAAGGGGTTTTATTTAAGTCATTTGCGAATGTTGATGCGGTAGATATTGAACTCAACACGAAAGATACCGATGAAATTATCAAGATTGTAGCAGCAATGGCTGACAGTTTTGGAGGCATAAATCTTGAAGATATTTCAGCGCCTCGATGTTTTGAAATAGAAGAACGTTTAAAAGAGATTTGTAATGTTCCCGTTTTTCATGATGACCAGCATGGAACTGCGGTTATTACAACAGCAGGACTTATGAATGTTATAGAAATGAGCGGTAAAAAAGCTGAGGACTTAAAAGTTGTTGTTATCGGTGCCGGTGCCGCTGGAATTGCTTGTGGAAACATGTATAAAGAGCTCGGTGTCAAAAATATTACAATGCTTGATTCTAAAGGTGTTATTCACAGCGGTAGAGATGATTTAAATAAATATAAAAAGCTTTTTGCACTTGACACAGAGGATAGAACACTCGAAGATGCTATGAAAAATGCAGATATGGTGCTCGGTCTTTCACAAGCTGATCTGATCACGCCTCAAATGGTACAGTCAATGTCAGATACAAACCCGATTATTTTTGCCTGTGCAAATCCAAACCCTGAGATTACACCGCCTGCTGCAAAAGAGGCACGTCCTGATATTATCATCGGAACAGGGAGAAGTGATTATGCAAACCAAGTCAATAATGTACTTGGTTTTCCACAAATTTTTCGCGGTGCATTAGATGTACGAGCTACAAAGATTACGGAAAATATGAAGCTTGCGGCATCCCGTGCTTTGGCGGCACTGGCAAAAGAGCCTGTTCCCCAAAATGTAAAAAAAGCACACCATCGAGAAGATATGGAATTTGGACATGAGTATATTATTCCATCACCTTTTGACAGACGCGTTTTAGTATATGTAGCTTCTGCCGTAGCACAGGCAGCTATAGAAGACGGTGTTGCCCGTGTGAAAGATTTTGACATGGATGCCTATAAAAATAAACTCCAAAGATTAGCTGATCATTTAGACGGTAAAATCTAAAGAAATGAGAGGAAAAAGAGTCTATACTTTTTTTGCCTCTGTATAAAACTTTTTTACACCTTTTTTTGCCTTGTAATCAAGCTTGTAGGATATTAGTTTGAGATACTCAGCTAGATCATGTGGCGAAATATTTGTTTTTTTTGATGCTTTTTGCAGGAGGTACTGCGGGATTTTCACCTCTTTTTTTAAAAACTCTTTTTCTATTTTTTTATATAATTTTTTGTCTTTGTGATAGCATAGCAGGGCAAAAACAAAAGGTAAATTATACTTTTCATTCCATAGTTTTGCAAGATCTATATAGTCATTATTTGCAAGAGCATAGCGCAGTGCCTTGTCACCTATAAGAACTTCACCCTTTACATGTAAAAGATTTGCCAGGAGATTGGATGAGGCAGATTCCACATCTTTTTTGTCTGCATCTCCTGGAATAACAATGACACTTTTCACTTCTTTTTTTGCGATAATACCAAGGTTTACATGCTGTCTTTTTTTTGCTGCAATACTTGAGATAAATGCGGCATCAACACGTCTGTTTAAAAAGGCATCGTTTATTTTTGCAGGAACATTTTTTTTGTATTCCATAAGTAGCTTTTGCTGTGTACTTCGTGTAAAACGTTTTATAAATACATGAAAAGGCAGGAGGTTGAGATATTCTATTTTTCCAAAAATCATACGCAATTATACAGCACTTAACTTATCTTAGATATAATTGTATGAATAAAAATGAGGATGTTATTATGGTAAGAGTAGAATTTTTAGGACCGATACAAAAAGACGCACTGGAACTGGAGATTGTAAATCTCAATGAATTAGCAGCGATTTTACAAAAAGATGAAGAAGTAAAAGAGTGGCTTGATAATTGTGCCGTAGCCGTCAATGATAATCTTGTGACTTCTTTGGAATGTGAACTTAAAAACGGAGACAAAATATCTTTGCTTCCTCCAGTTTGCGGAGGTTGAGCTTTGTTGAGCTTATATGACGGCTCACTTGATGTGCCTGGACTTTTAAAAGAGTGGTATGAAGCAGAATCAACAAGTAATTACGGTGCATACATTCCTTTTGTAGGAACTGTGCGCAGTGAAGACGGGATTGAGGGGCTGAGTTTTGACATATATGAGCCGATTTTAGAGTCATGGTTCGCATCATGGCAGCAAAAAGCAAAAGAAAAAGGTGCCGTGATAAAAATGGCACACTCATGCGGTGATGTGATGCTGCATGAATCATCTTACATTGCAGCGGTATTTTCTCCAAAAAGACGGGTTGCACTGGAATTTATAGATGAATTTGTAGAAGATTTCAAAGCATCGGCTCCAATATGGAAATATGATTTAAAGAATGGTGAGAGAGTCTATGCAAAAGACCGTTCCACAGCCATAAAAGGCAGTGGAATTTTAGGAGTGAAACAATGAGTATAACAGGAACTGATTTTATCTCTTTTGAGACAAGTCAAAATATGCTGGAACTTTTACAGGTAAATAACCATCGTTATGAAAGAGTACCTTTAAGTGATGCACTTGGCCGAGTTTTAGCACAGAATATCGTGGCTGAGTTTAATGACCCCCAATTTCCTACAGCCTCAATGGATGGTTATGCAGTGCGTCATGAAGATTTGCAAAAAGACGAACTCATTGTTCTTGGTGATAATCCTGCAGGGCATGACGAAACACGTGTATTGTCTGAGGGCGAATCAATTAAAACTTTTACAGGTTCGATGATGCCTGCCGGAAGTGATACTTTAATTCAAATAGAAAATGTCACATACAACAATGGGAAGATTACTATTAATGAGCCGGTTGAACGAGCTAATGCGGTACGCCCTGTCGGTGAAGGTTATGCAGCAGGTGATGTCCTTATTAAAAAAGGTACGAAGATCGGTTTTTCCGAAATTGGCGTGATGGCAGGACTGAACCAGGTAATGGTAAAAGTGGCACTTCGTCCTCGTGTTGCTGTTATTGCAACAGGAAGCGAGATACTTGATTTGGGTGAGAATTCTGATAATCCTGCACAAATAAGAAGTTCAAACAACTACACACTTGCAGCGCTTTTTGAGTCAGCTGGAGCAGAGGTATTGCAGCTTGGAACTGCTCCTGATGACAGAGATGCGATTATGAAAACTTTTGAAAATGCTTTAGAATCTGCGGATATTTTGGTAAGTACCGGCGGTGTAAGTGTCGGAGATTATGATTTTGTAAAAGATATTATTCCTCGTTTGGGCGCGGAAGTGGTATACAAAGGTGTCGGCATTAAACCGGGACGTCATATTCTTGTTGCACAGCGCGCTAATAAGTTTATATTGGCACTGCCAGGCTTTGCATACTCTTCTACGGTGACAGCTATTTTATATGCGCTGCCGCTTATTGCAAAGATGCTTGGTAAAAAAGCGCCTTTTAAAACAGTTGCGGCAAAACTGCAGGAAGATTTTACAAAACGAAGCAGGTTTACCGAGTTTACGGCATGTAATATTGTTGTAGAAGATGGTGAATATTTTGTGAATTTTACCGGTAAAAAAGTCGGGAGTTCAGCGATACTTACAAATATGCTTGATAATTCTGCTTTAATGATTGCGGGTGAAGATGACAAGTTTTTAGAAGCGGGCACCTATGTAAATGTAATACTTTTGGAGTCTTTTTAATGCAAGCGCTCAATATAAATCATAAAACACAAGAAGTAAAAGAGTTTGATATTACAATGGCGGCAAATACTGTGTACACTTTTTTCAGCTCTATATTGATTGATGAACTCTCAAGTCTGAAAGAGCATATTATATATACAGATGCAAATGCTTTGAGTGAGAAAAAAACGCCTTTTTTTATAGGAGAACAGCTTATTTTAGGCGATGTTTTGATTCTTGGCAGAGAAGATTTTGATGATGTGGATGTACAGATTACCAAAGAGGAGTTACGCTCACTGATAAACCCGAATGTCAATGAATTTTATAAAGAAGTTTTGGATTTACTTGCCGATACGGATGTGAATCTATATAAAACTTTTACAGTGGAAAAAAACAGTGAAAAAATAGCGTTAAATATTGAATGGGTACTGTACACTTTTAATATTGCGGATGAGCGAACGAAAGACTATTTTATAAATGAACTGAAAAAAACACTTGAAGCGAAAGAGAATACTGCAGAGTATATGCAGAAAATGGCACAACTTGCTATGAATGCGGCAGGCTAATCAATGGTACTTGTAACGGGTGGAGCGGGATATATAGGTTCTCATACCTGTATAGAACTTAGTAAAGCAGGTTATGACTTTGTCGTTTATGACAACCTTTGCAACTCTTCTAAAGAAGCACTGCGCCGAGTTGAAAAAATAACAGGTAAAAAAGTCCCCTTTGTTCATGGGGATATCCGCGATAAAAATGCCCTGCAAAAAGTTTTTGATACGTATGATATAGATTCTGTTATACATTTTGCAGGTTTAAAAGCTGTCGGTGAATCTGTGCAAAAACCGCTGGAGTATTATGACAACAATATTTATGGAACAATAGCATTATGTGAAATTATGCACAAGAACAATTGTAAAAAGATTATATTCAGCTCTTCAGCAACTGTTTATGGTGACCCAAAAACCACACCGATCAAAGAAGATTTTCCTTTGAGTGCTACAAATCCTTATGGCAGAAGTAAGCTTTTTATAGAAGAGATATTGAGAGATTTATATGTTTCAGATAACAGATGGAAGGTCATTTTACTGCGTTATTTTAATCCGGTCGGTGCACACAAATCAGGACTTATCGGAGAAGACCCTAGCGGAGTTCCTAACAACTTGATGCCTTTTATTGCACAAACTGCTGTAGGTAAAAGAGAGTATGTGAATGTGTTTGGAGATGATTATGACACACATGACGGCACAGGGGTAAGAGACTATATACATGTAGTAGACTTGGCAAAAGGACATGTTAAAGCTTTGGAAAAAATTTCAAAAATTAATGATGTTTTAACTGTGAATCTTGGAACAGGAAAAGGCTACTCTGTTCTAGATATGGTAAAAACTTTTGAAAAAGCTTCGGGAAAAAAAATACCATATAAAATAGTACCAAGACGTCCGGGGGATATAGCCAAATGTTATGCAGATCCTTCCTATGCAAAAGAAGTTTTGGATTGGGAAGCACAGCATAATATAGATGAAATGTGTCAAGACAGCTGGAAATGGCAAACAAGTAACCCAAATGGCTATAAAAAATAGAAAACAATCCTGCAAGTAATGTTTTTTTAGGTTATAATACATACTAAAAGTGTATGAATGAAGTGTTTTTTACAAGAAAAGTGCAAACAAATGGCTCTTTTATCTTTTACTATGTTTATAATATTGGTACTGATTCTTAAGCTTGGTGTGTTTAATACTATCAATAAAGCAGTATATTGCTTTTTCAAAGAGTATGAAAACTCAAAAGTATATAATATTGCTATGGATTTCAGCGATTGGTTCGGGTCTATTGGTTCGTTATTGATATTTTCAGGCATGATGCTTATATTTTTAAAATTACACAAAATGCATGAATTACTCTTTTCTGTAATGTTTGCAGCTTTAAGTGTCGGGGCAACGTTAATATTGAAATATACGCTTCTTGTGCAAAGACCATTACATTCCATAAATGGGCTTAGCGGGTATTCATTCCCCTCAGGACACGGTGTTTTAAGTATTGTCCTTGCAATCATATTTTTTTTACTAGTATCGAGTGTAGTGAAAAATAATTTTATATTGCAAGTAGTTAAATTCTTTTTGATTATATATATTTTTGTATCAATGTTTGCAAGACTATATATTGGATCACATTGGATATCAGATATATTAGGCAGTACTTTGCTGGTTGTGTTTTTTTACTCAATTTCTTGCCTGTTGTTTAATACAATAAAAAGTAAAGTAAATCTATAAATGGAGTTTTGTATTAAAACATTAATAAAGAGTTTTATGTTGATTGGTCTTGTGTCCTCTTTACTTCAGGCACAAATGTATGATGTAGCATTAGATGAACCAAGCATTGTGCAAAAGTCGTTACATAACAACGGTGTTGATTTTTCCAGTATATCGCAAACAGACACGATACCGTCTCTTGATGACCCCAGGGTAGCGCAGAATTATCAGATTCCAAATAAAAATAAAAACGCAGTTAATAATATCTACGATATCTTAGATTTTAAAAATTATCTTGCAGCATTATTTGAATACAATGAAAATGCAAAAGAGCTTTTCTATCAAAAAAAGATAGATTATCTGCTCAATGATATTCAAAAAGACAAGTATGGATTTGATATCTTTGTAGATGCATATGCCAGAACAGGCTCTTATATCTCAACACAGCAAACAAATTTGCCAACTGTTCAACCGGGGCGTTTTGACGAGTCCGGTGTGGGTGCTGCAATTAATGCAAATAAGTTGTTATATGATGGACAGTATACACTGATAAATAAAAACTATGATATTTTAAACAAAAGGCTTGCCAATATAAAAGCACTCAATGCAAAAGAAAAATTACTGCTTTTTGGGATAAATATATATTCAAATCTGTTTATTTCGCAGGAAAAATTAAAACTCTTTCAAGAAATGTATAACAAACAGGCGCAGATGCAAAAAAGTATTGAAAAAGCATATAATCTCGGTGCAGCATCAACATTAAACTACATTGACTCCAAAAATGATTTGCTTAATTTAAAAAGAGCGATTTTATCACTAACGTATGAGCATTTACACAATGAATATATTTTAAGACACAGCATAAAAGCAAAAGGTGAGAAAAAATACAGCCTTATGCCGGGAAAAATAAACTTTGCCTTTGATTCTTTGAGGAATTTGCAAAAACAGGCAATACAAAACAGCAGTGATATAGCAGTGGAGTCAAACAAATTAAAAATTAATCAGACGGATTTGTTTGCACAAAAAAGAAGATACTATCCAACTGTCAATTTTAACTCTCATTTAGGATATGGTGTGGCGAATGATGCTTTGTTTTTTAAAAATTTCAATAATACGGGATTTTCATCCTACTGGGAATTGGGATTACGTGTAAATATTCCTCTTTATAACAGAGGGGATATAATTCTCAATAAAGAAAAAGAGCTGCATACTATTTTACTACAAAAAAATGTACTCTCATTAAAAACAAGAGAAATTCTGACCGAGGTCGAGCGTTCCTATCATTCTATACAAATGATACAACAGCAGCAGGGTATATTGCAGGAACAGATTACACTTTTACATAAAAAAGTGGAAATTGCAGCAAAACTCTATCATGCCGGTTCAGTGCAGTATCGAGACTATTCTGATGCTGTGAAAAATTATTTAGAGTACAAAAGTCAAGAAATTGATTTAAACGAGAGGTATACAAAAGAGATGTTTTTACTGGCAGTTTTAATAGGGAAAAGAGACCTTTATGGGCAGAATTAAAATTGTATGGACAGGCGAGGGAACCTATCCTTATGTTACAGGTGGAGTAAGTACCTGGGCCGATATTTTAATGCATGAGCTGAAAAATATTGATTTTGTTTTAATACCAATACAGATGCATCCTTATGTAAAATTGAAGTTTGATATTCCGCCCAATGTTGTAGATATAATAAATGTACCGCTTTGGGGAACAGAAGAACCAATTGAATATATACGCAAAATTGAATTTTCAAAAATATATGAAGCAAAGATTAAAACGCAGGTTGATAAAAATATTGAAGCTATAGAGCCAATAATAATATTGGTTTTGGATCATATTTTTCGACATAAGAATGATTTGGATGCCTTAGGAGATGCACTTTATGATTTTTATGAATATTTTCATATTTATGATTATTACGAAACTTTTCGTAGTGAGGCTTTGTGGAATGTTTATAAAAATTATATTTTAAAACATTATGAAAACACAGAGGAGGATATTCCAACTGTTTTTGATATGGTAGAAGGATTGAGATATTTATACAGATTTTTTATTGCGCTTTTGCCAACCTTACCTGAAGCACATATATATCATTCCTCTGCAGCAGCTTTTTGCGGTCTTTCATGTATTATTGCCAAAAAAAAGTATGGGAGTAAATTTTTACTTACTGAACACGGGGTATATATAAGAGAACAGTATTTGGCAGCTTCAAGGAATCAGATGCCTTTTCGCACAAAAGAATTTCTTATGGGGATGATTACATTAGTTTCTCAATTAAATTTTCACTTTGCAGATCTTATATCACCTGTATGTATATATAATTCAAGATGGGAACGTAAATGGGGTGTTCCCGAAGAAAAGATTTACACCATATACAATGGTGTTGACACAAATGTTTTCAAACCACTTCCAATACCTCAGAAAAATGAAAGACCGACGGTTGTTATGGTTGCAAGAATCGATCCATTAAAAGATATAGAAACATTTATAAGAACTGCACAACTTGTTGTAAAAGAGATACCTGATGTATTATTTAAATTATACGGTCCTATAGTTGATGAAAAATATTACCATACATGTAATCAGTTAGTAAAAAAGCTCACCTTAGAAGATAATTTTTTATTTGCAGGACCGACCAGTGCTCCAGTTAATGCATATAATGAAGCAGATGTTGTTATGTTGACAAGTATTTCAGAAGCTTTTCCGTTTGTTGTCATTGAAGCGATGAGTTGTGAGAAGGTTGTTATATCTTCAGATGTTGGTGGGACAAAAGAAGTTTTAGAAAATTATGGTTTTGTTATAAAACCGAAAGATTATAAAGAGTTTGCTGATAAAGTTATATATATTTTAAATAATCCTGAAATTGCATTAGATATTGGTCGAGATGCTAGAGAGGTAATCTTAAATAGATTTACCATAGAAGATATGGTGGAAAGCTATGGCCGTGTCTATAAAAATCTCTATAATCATTTCATTAAAGACAAGGAAGCGTTATGCGTAATACCCAAGACTTAAGTGGTTTATATGCTGAGATTACAAAAGACAAAGGCAAGCCATTAGACTTTTGGGAAATTGCAGCACTTCTGGAAATTTATGGTATCCGCGATATTGATGCTAAGCATGATTATGGATTTGAGAATATTTTTTCTATGGCAGAATATATGATACGCTATAAAAATACAAAAACATATCCTGTAAAATCATTGGTAAATTTTGAAAAATTACCGCCATTTTGGATAAGAGTGTTCAAAAATTATTTAAGAGGTTTAGCATTTGCTATGCCCATGTTTGTTCAAATATTTTTTACACTTTCTATAGGATATGCAATTTGGTCCGGAATCGAAATGGATCAGATGAAAGCAACTGTTATAGCCGTAGGTACATTTTTGGCACTCATTGTAACAGGAGCCTCTGCTCAGGCAATCGGAAGAAAAGGACTTTTTTACCTGAAACAGGGGGAGGTGATTTTAGCATCAAATATTACAAAGGTATTACTCAATGTCGGGTATATATTTGTGACAATAGTCGGAATAATTCTTATTGCATTTAACATCTTTTTTGAAGTATTTCCAACCTACTATTTTTTTGTTATGATTGCCTTTTATTTTCTTTTGTCCTTGCTGTTTTTAAATATCTCAATCTACTATATGTTTGAAGAGTATAACAATATACTTTATTTCTTTCTTGCCGGAATAGTATTTGTTTATATTGCACATGGCATATTTAAAGTACGTCTGCCTGAGGCACAATTTATTGCTTTGGTATTTTTAGACATATTAATTTCGATATTAGCCTATAAAAAAATTAGAGATTTAAAGAAAAAAGATGTAAAATCTGAGGGAGAAGGACTGCCGAGAGCTTCAATACTTTTTTACTCTTTAATCCCTTTTTATTTATACGGTTTTTTATATTTTGTATTTTTAGTGACAGACAGAATGGTCGCATGGAGTGCAAATCTGGAGGCAAAACCTTATTTTATATGGTTTAATGTTCCGTATGAACTGGGGCTTGACTGGGCACTGATAGCATTGGTTTTATTAATGGGTCTTACAGAAATAAGTATTCATGAATTTATGTATAGAATAAATGATAAGGTTGTAAAATATAAATATAATGAGTATAAAGAGTTTAATAATGAAATATATTATTTTTTTAAAAAATTTAACATAACATATGCATTTTTATCTGTTATAATTATACTGCTAACATACTATGTTATATACTTTACTTATAACTATACGGATTATGAATTTACAAAGAATTTTTTTGATAGTTATACGCCTTTTGTTTTTTGGATTTCCGCAATTTCGTATGCTTTTATGGTGAACGGATTAATGAATGTGTTATTTATCTTTTCATTTTCAAGACAAAATTTTTCTCTAAAGGCAATAAGTATAGCCACAGTAGTAAATTTGATAGTTGGTGTTATACTTAGTAGAATGTTTGGACTGGAATATGCTGTATATGGATTACTCGTAGGAAGTATAGTGTTTTGGGCATATAGTTTTGCCTACTCCGTACAAATGTTTAAAAAATTAGAGTTTTATTATTATTCATCATTTTAGAAGGGGGGGATGTTCATGAGGCGTTATAGTATTTTAGCTTTAGTTTTATGTGCTCTATTCGTTGTAGGTTGCAGTACACAATATGAAGACAAGCTTGAGAAAAAAATTCTTAGTCCGGAGTCGGTAGAAGTTTATGATATTAATGTCGAGAATATTTATGTCCAGCCAAATAATCGAACACGTTTACTGCAAAAGTTTCCTTTTGTTTCTAATCAGCCTGTTTTAGACTTTCATGGAAAATTTTCCGATGAGTTTTATGATAAGCTTGATTATAGATATAAGGCAGCCCCTCTTAAAGATGTAGATTTTTGGAAACTTCGTACTAACCCCTTTTCACAAGATTTTATTTATGTACTGCCTACATGGGCAAACAAGTTTCAAAGAGTCTCAAATGACTTGTTTGAAAATATAGCATATAGCTACAATCTTTCTCTTAAAGAGCAGGAAATACTTAAATGGTGGATAGGAGAGGGCGGCATACTCTGGATAGAGGGTGGTATTTATTCAACGAGATATGATACATTTAAAAGAAACGGAGAAATTGCCTCCAAGCAAATCAGCCAAAAAATTATTCAAAAAAGCAAAAATTTACATTTTTTTGATAAAAAAGTAAAAACATATATTTATAAAAGCAAAAGAATTGACTTTATAAACTATATTCCTTTGAAAATTACCTTTAAAACAGAAAATACGCTCGATTACTTTAAAGATATAAAAAAATTGAAAATACAAACACAAAACTACCTGAGTGCTGATTTTTTAGCGCAGACTGAGTATCTTGTTAGAAGCAAAGATAATAAACCGCTTGTCTCTTTTGTTCCTTACGCCAAAGGAGGCGTCGTATTTGTTAGACCTTTTGAATTTAAAGATAAAAGATATGACGGAGAGTTGCTCAGATGGAAACTATTGTATTTCTTGCTCAATAAAATGTATCTGAACAATCATCAGATTGTTGAGGCTGAAAATACAACTGTTGAAGAAATTCCAATGAATAAAAATGATGATGTTTCTAAAAAACTTGAAAAAGAGAAGCGTTTTGTTTTAAATAATTTAGAATTTGAGTATAAATCATCTCAAATAAAAAAAGAGAGCTTAGAACTTTTAAAGCCTGTTGCAGCCTATTTGAAAGCACATACGGATGTACATCTTTTGATAGCCGGTTATACAGACAATATAGGTTCAAAAAAATATAACAAAAATTTATCTACCAAAAGGGCTTTCTCTGTGAGAAACGCATTACTTCAAATGGGGGTTGTGCCAAAGAGGCTCTCTTACATGGGCTATGCAGATGAAAATCCGATTGCTTCCAATGACACAGCAGAGGGACGGGCAAAAAACAGAAGAGTAGAATTTTTGATTATACAAAGATAGTCTGAGATGCTGCCTCAAGATGTTTACTTTGTAGATTTAGGTGTAGTTTATACGCTTCTTTACAAAAATCTTTGGTACTTGGCAAAACTGCTGCTGGTAGCATACTTTATATTTTATTATATACCGTCGAAAATTTTCCCGCAGGAGCATATAAAAAGCGGCGTACAAAAGATACTATTTAATTTTATCTATATGACGGCTTACGTTGAAATAGTAGTCACCTTTTTAGTTTTTATCAAAGCTTTTAGCCTCATCTTCTTTCTTCTTGTACTTTTTTTGACTAAATTTGCCTTTATGAAATTTTATTATAAGCAGGATATATTTAAAATTTTGGATGACACAAGAATTAAACTTATGTTGAAAAGTCTTGATATTCTTGATAATCCGAAAAGATTTAAACAAAATATTACAAATTATATACATAAAAAGATTGTCAATCTGCAGTCTTCGATAACCTTTTATTCGTTACTGAAGCAAACTCTTTTTTATTGGGTTTTTATCTATATCTTTGGTGTTTTAATAGCAAGAGGTCTGCTTAGTTACAGTGATCCCGTCTCCGACACTGCACAGTTTATGGAGTGGGTTGCTTCTTTACAGCAAAATATTTTGTATGCAGATTATAAGACTTTCGGTGCCGATTTTTACGGTATATCGGTGTTGATATTTTTTGTAAATATTTTTACAAATATTGATCAGATAATATTGTTTAGTATTTATCCTCTTTTACTGCTGATTGCTTTGTATACCTCAATTTATTATGTGGTAAAAGATTTTACTTCTTCAAAATATGTTGCTCTTTTTGCTGTAATATTTCATGGGATTATTCTTATGAGCCCTGCCTCGAATTTATTCTTGGGCTTAAACGTTGCAACAGCACATCCGATGATAGTCGATATATTTGGACTAAAATTTTATATGCCAAAAGCCACTGATGCACTTTTAAACGGTAATTATATGGGTTTTACGCCCTATATTCGTTATATTTCAGGAATGGCTTACGAACATGCTTCTGTTTTTGTCCTGTTAAATGCTTATTTTCTTGTTAAAACACTGCAGACACATTTAACAAAATATTTAATTGTGTATGCTTTGACACTGATGCTTGTTTTTATATTTCACGGCGGCGGGGCTATTGTTTTAATTTTTATAAGTATTTTAATAGCTTTGAATGCCTTGCTGTTTAAAAAAATAGACAAAAAAATTTTAAAAAAGGGTTCGCTGGCTATTATTTTTAGTGCAATTCTCGGTAATTTGTGGATTTTATCTATGATTAAGTATGGAATTCCTCAAGACTTTGGTGCAGCAGCTCCTATTTTAGATAAGTTACTTGGAACGCAGAAAAATATTGAAAATATGGCACAAACCGGCTCCTCGATAGTGTCAATTATTAATATTACGAAGATTCATCTGCTTTTAATGGCAAGCTGGTTGTTTGCATTTATATTTTCTTTTTTTACAAAACAAAAATTTTTAAATACATCCTATCTTTTAATAGTGTTGGGCATTTTTATTCTTTACTTTGGACCTAATGCTGGTCTACCTCTTTTAACAAAGCAAGACAGGCTGGCTGAATATATGTTTTTTGCAATAACGCTTCTTACATCTTTTTATCTTTTTTATTTCTTTTATAAACCTTTACTGCTAATTTTGAAAAAGTATTCTCAAGTGAGCATATTATTGCTGTTTTATACATTGTTTATACTTTTGATCTTAGGACTTCCACGGTGGACAGATACAAAAGATTTTTGGAAAAACATTAATCAAACACAGTATACCTCTATTCCTGAAATAATTTTGAAAATCAATAAAGAGAACAGGCCTTATACTTGGACGGCAG
>CAZDEM010000027.1:0-14034 GCA_964504315.1 uncultured Sulfurimonas sp. | reverse complement strand
TGTGCGTATTCATATTTACGGTATTGATTATTCAAAGACTAATCGTGTGCACCGTATAGCAAACTTTAATACGCTAGAAATCACAGGTGCAAAAGACTATTTTGACACACTCAAAAATGGCGGTGTTACACTCTTCCAGCAAGAAAGAGAAGAAAAAATACTTGCTGATATTAAAAAAATAGAAAAAGAAAATGGTCTGAATGTAGAAATAGATGAAGAACTTTTTGCAGAAGTTGTTGCTATTACTGAAAACCCGACGGCACTTTTAGGCTCATTTGATGAAGCATTTTTACGACTGCCTCCTGAGGTTATCATTACTTCTATGAAAGAACATCAGCGTTATTTTCCTGTATTTAAAGACGGACAGCTTATGAACAAATTTGTAGTTGTTTCCAACGCGTTGAGTGATGATTTTTCAGAAGTAATTGCAGGAAATGAAAGAGTGCTTCGTCCACGTTTGGCAGACGGTCTTTTCTTTTATGATAATGACTTGAAAAACGGGCTCAGTACAAAAGGTCTGGAAAAAGTTGCTTTTTTTAAAGGTCTTGGAAGTGTTGCAGACAAGATTGAACGTGAAGAAAAAATTGCCAATGCTTTATATGATATGTATAAGCCTAATGCAAAAAAAGAAGATTTAAACAGAGCCATAGAACTTGCAAAAGCCGACCTTATGAGTGAGATGGTGTATGAATTTACAGAACTTCAAGGACTTATGGGCTACTACTACGCCAAAGAAGCCGGAGAGAGTGATACAGTTGCACTTGCTGTAAAAGAACAGTATCTCCCTGAGGGTGAAGAGAGCGAACTGCCATCTACTCCTTTGAGTGCAATTGTTGCTATGAGCATCAAGCTTGACACACTGCTTGGGCTTTTTTCTGTGAATGAAATCCCGACAGGCTCACGTGACCCGTTTGCTCTACGCCGTGCAGTAAATGGTGTCATCCGCATAGTCAATGAGTACGGTTTTGAATTTGATATAGCGGAGACGTTAAAAGAACTCTCTACAAATTATGATGCGATAGATTTAGAAAAACTTGAAAACTTCATTATAGAGCGTATTAAAAGATACTATAAAGTAAATCCTTCTATTATAGAAGCTGTTTTAGCATCAGATGAAAGAGAACTTTTAGCACTTGGCCGCAAAATAGAAGCACTCAATACACTTGTAAATTCAGAAGGGTTTGATGAAGTTTCTTCTACTTTCAAACGTGTGGCAAATATTACAAAAGATATTGATTTAAATGCTGACTTGTCTGTGGATGAGGATCTGTTTGAAGAAGAGGCAGAAAAAATATTGTATAAAAAATACAAAGAAGTCACTGCAAAAACATATGAGAGTTATGAAGAAGAGCTTGATGCGCTTTTAGGGCTCAAACCTGAGCTTGATGCCTTTTTTGAAAATGTTATGGTTAATACTGAAAATGAAAAAGTAAAAAATAACCGTAAAGCACTTGTTGCATCCATATACAAAAGCATCCTCAAGATTGCGGACATTAAAGAAGTAAGTATATAAATGTATGATATAGCCATTATTGGAGCCGGCATCAACGGCTGCAGCGTGGCATATGAATTTATAAAAGAGGGCAAACGCGTCATTATTTTTGACAAAGAAGGCATCGCAAGCGGCGGAAGCGGTGCCGCAGGTGCCTTTATATCTCCAAAATTTTCAAAAGCAGGTGAGCTCAAAGAGATGCTGGGTGATGCATTTATCTACTCTTATGATTTTTATGATAAAAATTTCCCTCTAAACTTTACAAAAGTACCACTTGTCCATATAGCTAAAGATGAAACAGATGATGAAACTTTACGTATTTATAAACAAAATACACAGCTCAATTTGCAAAATATTCCGGCTGATGTACAACAACAATTGAGTGCCGAGGCAAAAAAGAGAGAAAATGTTTGTCTTAGCGGGGGTGTAGTAGATGCTCAAAGTGTTTGTAATGATATGTCCTGCGGTGCAAAACTTGTAAAAGAGAAAGTGGATACGCTTGTATTTAATGATGATTTTTGGGTGATGAATGAAACCTACAGTGCAAAGAATGTTGTTTTGGCGACAGGTGCTTATGATATGGTTGTAAAAGAGCCCTATATTAAACTTCGCGGTGTTTGGGGACATCGTATAGATATTAAAACAACAACACAAAACCCTTGTTCTGTTCATCAATATGTTTCTATTTCACCTTCAAATGAAGGGAAGCTTGCCATTGGTGCTACACATAATGTACATTATCATCCCGAAAAAAATTTAGAAAATTATGATGTAGAGCAGGGTAGAGCAGAGTTGTTAGAAAAAGCTGCAAAAACGCTCAATCTTGAAAATATTGAGGTAGTCAAAGACTATACCGGACTGCGTTCTGGTTCCTTTGATTATCTGCCGATGGTCGGTTCTTTGGTACTGTCTCAAGAAACGCTGCTTACATGTAAGGGTTCTTTACATGTAAAGAACCCGGATTACTCAGAGTATGTTTATTATCCAAATCTTTATATGATAAACGGAAGCGGCGGATACGGTTTTGTTTTAGCACCATATTTGGCAAAAATACTGACAGAACATATTTTACACGGTAAAAAAATAAGTGAGAGAATCAGCCCGGCAAGATTTTTTGCACGCTGGGCTAAGAGAAGATAATTATATTTTTACGCGTTGTGGAGGAAGGGTCTTAAAAATCTCTTTTACGGCATTGGCACGAACTTCTCTTGCTTTTCCGCCTGCAAAAGGTGAAAGGTAGTAGGCTCTCTCAATACACTCATCCGGGTCATAATTATTGTCATACATAAAAACTACATTTTTATCAAGTTTATTGACATGTTCAGATAAAGCTCTTGCATAAGCTATGATTGCTTTATGGTGTCTGTCATATTTGTTTCCCATTCCAAAAAATACGAACTTACCGCTGAGTCTGATATTTGGGATATCTATATAATTTAACTGTTTATCATAACGCGTAAGCTGCGTCGATGAGATTTTGTCCAAATCGGCATCAAACTCTTCTAGAATCGGCGTCGGCTCAATATTTTCTCTGTTGTAATTAAATAAATATCTGATTTGAACAAGTTTGCCTTTGTAGTGTTCTTTGAAACCTGCATTTAAAATGTAGTCTTTTGGACTTTCATTCAAAGCGACAAACTCATCATACTTGTCAAAGCCGTCCTCTTGTAAAAAACGGCTCATTTTATAGCCGACAGGGCTGACTTCAGGATTATATAAAAAAACAGTTCCTGCAACATGTTTACGTTTTTTCTTGAGCATATTTTCTAAATCATCAACCGTGATTTTTTCATCTTCGCTCTTATTTATGTACATGTACTGCTCAACTAAGTAGTCCATATCAAAGTTTGTAGAAAATTTTCCAAATACTTGCATTATTTATCCTGTTAGACTTCTTGGAGTTTTGCAACAAGTCTATTATTATTGCTGGAATTATACTACAATATTGCCCATGATTTATATAGCTTTTTTAATTTTCACTTTTTTAATTCTAATTTTTGCTTTTTATCAATGGCAGTATTTTATGATTTTTAGACCTACGTATATTAAAGAAAGACGTTTATGCCAAAATTGCTCTATGCTTGGGGTAAAAACTGATGACGGTATAGAACTAGAAGGCGCAATTTATGAGCCTGAAAACCCAAAAAGTACTCTGCTTATGTTTGTTGGTCGGAGTCATGACGGCGTAGCACTTTTAAACAGACTTTCTCAAGTCTATCCAAAATCACGAATAGTGACATTTAACTACCGAGGTTACGGCAAAAGCGGTGGTGTCGCAAATGAGAAAAATATTTTACAAGATGGCCTTGAAATTGCCCGACTGGTGCAGAAAAATTATGGTGACTTTTATCTTTTAGGCTATTCTTTAGGTTCGAGTGTTGCTGCGTATGTCGCTTCAAAACACAAAGTGTCAGCTCTTTTTTTAATAGGTGCCTTTGATTCTATCGGACAACTCTTACGACAGAAATATGCCAAAATCTCTTATATAGCAAAACTTTTGCGGTATAAATTTAAAACAATGCATTATATAGAAAATGTAGATGCTGATACTTATTTATTTGTAAGCAGAGATGATGAACTTATTCCACTGCAAAATGCCAGAAATTTAAAAAAACATATAAAAAATTTAGTACATTATGAAGAATTTGACGGACTTTCACATAAAGAATTGTTTTGGGATCCACGTGTTATCAATAAAATCAACGAGGTTATAACGTGAATGTAGGCTTTTTACTGAAAAAATTCGTTACGTTCTTTGTAGAACCATTGGGCTTGGTACTCACGTTATTAGCAGTCGGACTTTACCTGTTACATGTAAGGAAGTACCGCCTTGCCAAACTTATGCTCTCTGGCAGTTTGTTTTTATTGCTGCTTTTTTCTTACCCGCCTTTTGCAAATTTTTTGGTGCAGAATTTAGAAAATCAATATCCGAAATTTGATTATAAACAGCGTGTAAAATATATACATGTCCTTGGCAACGGACATAATACTGACCCGTCTCAGCCAATTTCCTCACAAATCAGCAGCGGCGGAACAAAAAGAGTTTTAGAAGGCATAATTATTCATAAAAATATGCCTCATTCTAAAATAATCTTTACGGGATATGCGGGTGATACGAATACAACGAATGCCGTAATGAATGCAAAACTGGCACATGCCCTCGGCGTAGATTATAAAGAGATGATTATTAATGGTAAACCTGTTGATACAAAAGAGGAAGCACTCTTTACGAAAAGCCTTGTAGGTGATGCACCTTTTGTATTGGTCACCTCTGCAACACATATGCCGCGGGCTGTCATGCTTTTTCGCTCATTAGGTATGAAGCCTGTACCTGCACCGACAAACTATTATAAGAGTGAATTTAGAGGGTATTTACGAGTACCAAAACCAGTTTATTTCTTTATATCAAGTTTGGCTATGCATGAATATTTGGGCATACTTTGGGCAAAGCTCAAATCATAAAGCTTATAAAAGTTTTTTCATAAGCTCTATATGATAGCTCTCTTGATAATTTATAAAATCAAAAAACTTTGAGAGCTCCTCATCTTTTATGGCATCACTTAACTCTTTACACATGACTTTTGCAGCTTCTTCTTCGGCGATGCCGTCTTTTACGAACTGGTTTAAATCTTTGATGACATAGGTCATGGTATGGAGTTCTCTCGGAAGAGCCAAAATGCCGAGTTTTGCCATCATATTTCCAAATGATTTAAGATGAAAATGTGATTCGTCAACAAGATCTTGAAAAACGTTGAAATGGAGTACATCTTTTGTTCTGGCCTGCATATAGGCATAGATTAAAATAAGTTCATACTCTTTGTATGATTCTTCAAATAAAAAAAGTGTGAGTGCATCAATCTGGTCTTGTGCAAGATTTTTATCGTCCCATTTTCTTTGCATATTAAAGGCAGTCACTTCTTTATTATTTGCACTGTTTTTTAAAACTTGAGAGAGATATTCTAAAAGGTAGGCGTCATCAGTTTTTATGCGTTCTCCCAAAATATTTTGCGGGTAAAATTCTTGTATATTTTGGATCTCCTGCTGGAGTGCTTCAATGATTTCAAAGACGTTATTGCGTTTGAGCAGGACCATATCTCTATCATAATTATAATCTTGACCTTGCTCTAAAGCCTGCTCTCCCAGCCATTTCATATGACGAAATGCTATTTGAGAAAAATCATACAGGCGTGATTTGATTGCTTCATCATTTATTGCAAAAGATGCAAAAAGTATAGAGAGCCAGAGTTCATGTTTTTTTTGATATGTTTTATTCATTTTCATTTTCCTTATTGATTTGCGATACTTCACAGCTCTCTTTCATCTTCAGCAGATGTAACTCTTCATCTTCGCCGTTTTGTTTGTTTTCATAGTTTTTTAAAGAAGCCAAAAATGCCGTAAAAACGATGTCGGCACATATTTGCTGCTGGGCTGAGAGTTTGCCTAGTTTATCGTGCATTTTTTGTACGGCGGTATTTGCATATTCTGTGTCGTTACCGAGTATCATTTGTGTAAACATTGAGCCGATGACTACCGTGTCTTGACAGCCGTTGGTCGCAAATTTGACATCTTGTATGATGTCACTGTCTAGTTTTGTATAAAAGATGACATACTCTTTCGTTTTTTCATCAAGAGCTACACCCACACCGTCTGCATCGTCCAGTTTTCCATAATTTTTCGGATTCATCAAATGCTCTAAAACTTCAGGGTTCATCCCCTCGGGCATTTTTACATTTTCAAACATAATTACTCTCTTTTAAAATATTTATAATAGTTATAAGTGTAACCAAAAAAGAATAAATTTATTCTTGAAAGTCAATCTCTTCCATTACACTTTCAGTGAAAAGGTAATCAGTCTTTTTTGCTATTTCATGGCACTTGATGCATGATTTGATTTTACCTTCAAACCAAACAGTAGTTCCTGTCTTATTATATACTCCATACCACCAGTCATTGTGTTTTGTATCATACCCTTTATGCATTTTAACCATCACAACAAGGCGTGCAAGGTAGCCTCGGTCTTTTTCTTTATAAAGAGGTTTCAGAATGATAGAGCCTTCAGGAAACGAGGTCTTTTTTTCTATGTAGGGCGTTGTTGCAATATCGTTGGTATATATATCTACCATAGCATGATGGGCATGTGAACGTAAAAGTCCTTTGTTGAGCTTATGGAACTCTTTCCATTTGGGGAAGATAAAATGACGTTCAACATCATTTTCAACATGCGCCGCATAAAGAACGATTATGGTAAAAAACAGGAGTATAGAAAACTTCACAATACATCCTTTGATATTACAATTTATTATATCATAACATAAAAGAAGTTAATATGTGATTTTTGAGAGGTAAAGCCCATTTGCAGGTGCCGGCTTGATTTTGTATTTTTTGCTGCAGTCGAGTTGTTTTTGTATTTCTTCTTTATTTAGTATTAAAAGTGCACCAACCATCAGTCTGATTTGGCTGCGTAAAAATCCGTTAGCTTCAAAGTTTAAAACAATACACTCTTTGTGTTTATATGCAAAGGCTTTATATATGACTCTTGTCGTAGAGTTTACATCACTGCCTGTTTTCATAAACTGCTTAAAATTATGCTCACCTATAAAGAGCTTTATGTTTTGTTGTATTTCTTCAAAATCCACATTCTTTAAAAAGGTGACAAAGTCTTTTTCAAAAGGATTACTTTGTGTTGTCTTGATGATGTAACGGTAGGTTCTTTTTTTTGCGTTGTATCGTGCATGAAAATCATCATTTACCTGTATAATTTTCTTTACATGTAACGCATCGCAAAGCATTTCATTGAGAACTCTTTTAAGCTTTTTCAGATCATTCCAGTAGGGCGGTAAATCTATATGACAGACTTGCATCGTAGCATGTACACCTTTGTCCGTTCGTCCGCTTGCAACTACTTTTTGCTCAATGCCAAGTTTTTTTAAGACGTTTTCAAGTTCACCAAGAACAGTGTTTTTTGTCTCTTTTTGCCTTTGTGAACCAAAAAAATGTGTGCCGTTATAGGCTAAATAAAGTGCCGTTCTCATTGGTTAAAACTTATTGACAATGGTCTTTCTGTAAAATATATAAGTAGTAATGAGCCATGAAAGAGCGACAACCGGAATGGTATAGTATTGAAACATTTTTTCTAAACCTATAGTCATACCATAGTAAAAAACTATCGTTAAAAACAGGTATAGATAAACTTTGGATTTTTGATGTCTTACCTGTACGATGCCGATGCTCGTGATTAAAAAAAGTGTTATCATCGGAAAGAGACTCAGCAGTGTGTCTTTAATAAGAACATGTTTTTTCCTGCCTGCATTCTCTTTTGAGAGCCAATACTGCAAGGGTTGCTTGTATGTTGTCAAATCTGCTTTAAGGGTATCATTAATAAGCATCGTCTTAAAATTTATTTGGGAAAATTTTTCTTTAGAGTAGCTGTAGCCTTCCCCATTCATCAGTTTAAGACGCAAAATACCCGAGTCATTAATGACTCGGGCTTTTTTAGCGGCAATAAGTATCTCTTCTTTTTGTTTTTTGTTAAATAAAAAGACCTTTGAAAAAGTTCCGTCTTTGTTTTTTTCTCCAATATACAAAAGCCAGTTCCCAAAACTATTTCCAAATTCACTCGCCGCGAGGTTGAATTTTGCTTCACTTTTTTTGTAAGAGAGAAAGTTTTTTGACAAAATAGTAGTATGTGGAGCAACAACCAAAAAGTCAAAGGAGAGCAGCAGACTCAAAATAAAGGCAGGTTTGAAAAATGTTTTTATAATAAAACTTGGCTCTATTCCCAGCGCAAACACAACAATAATTTCATTATCGTTTGAGAGTTTAAAGAGTGAAAGCGTAGCCGCAATGAAAAAAGTAATCGGCAGAGTATAAAAAAGAATTTCAGGCAGTATAAAAAGATATAATTTGCCCATCTCCCAAATAGTAAGTTGAATAACTGCAGTGTAAGTCGAGAGCTTAATTAAAAATATGACTGATGCTATGACAAAAAGCGGTAAAAATATCGACATAAAGAGAGCGGAAAAGTTACTAAGTATGTATTTCTTTAATCTCTGCATTAGTAGGTTGCCTTTATAAAACTGAGTATTTGAGAGTCGTATACATAGACTATAAATGTAGCAAGGGCCAAAAACGGTACAAAAGGGACTCTTTGTTCCTCTTTTGATTTGTTTAAAACTAAAACCATAACAGGCAACGCTAAAAGTGCCGAGAGAAAAACAGCAACAAGCCCGAGTTTGACACCGAGCAGTGCTCCCATTGCGGCCGCCACCATAATGTCGCCTTCACCCATAGCCTCAATAAACGGTGTTCTGTCATAATGTTTGTTCCATGAAGTTTTTGTCTTTAATCCGGCTTTATAGACCGAAGATGTCAGATAATAAGAGAGTGCAAAACGTAAAAGTGTAAAACCGCCGGCAAAAAGCAGGGCGTTTTCAAGGTTTATGATGACTCCATTTATGCTCCATGCACCTATAATAGCAAAGAAAATGGCTAAAAGATTGAGTGAGTCCGGTATCATTTTATATCTGAAATCTATAACTGAGAGTGCTAAAAGCATTAAAAAACTAAGTGCTATAAAAAAGGCAGGAAACTCTAAGCCGAATTTATTGGCAAGAAGAACAAAAATTAAACCCGATGCCAGTTCTACAAGAGGGTACTGCATAGAGATGCCTGATTTGCAGTAAGCACATTTACCGCCTAACAAGAGCCAAGAAAGAAGAGGAATATTGTGCCATGGTTTAAGTTTTTTACCACATGTTGTACAGTGTGAAGCATCAAAAACAACACTTTCTCCTTTTGGTATGCGCAAAATTACCACATTTAAAAATGAACCAAAAAGTATGCCTATAACAAAAGCTATGCCAAGTTCTATCATTTGAGACCACCGAATCGTCTTTCGACTTTTGTAAATTTATGTATGATTTTTTCAAGCTCTTTAGACGTAAAGTCCGGCCAGAGAGTGTCTGTAAAAAAGAGTTCTGCATACGCTGACTGCCAGAGTAAAAAGTTTGAGAGCCTTTTGTCACCACCTGTGCGAATGAGTAAATCTACATCCTGCTTGCAGTCGAGCGCGTTGTTGAGCATCTCCAGCGTGATATTTTCATCATGTTTTTTCAAAGAGTTTACGGCACGAAGAATTTCATCTTGTGAGCCGTAGTTCAGTGCGAGGCTCTGTACTAAACCGTCACAGTGAGCAGTTTTTTCTTCCACCGTTTGTATAGTCTTTTGCAGACTTTTTGAAAAAGCCCGTATATCTCCGATCGCTTCAAATTTTACATTGTTTTTTAAGTAAGAAGAGAGTTCATCTTTAAAGTATTTATCTAATAGTTTCATTAAAAATTCAACTTCCAGGCGCGGTCGTTTCCAGTTTTCTGTTGAAAAAGCATAAAGTGTCAGGCGTTGTATATCTTTATCATTTGAGCAGTAGGTTGTAATTTCTTTGACAATTTTAGCACCTGCCTCATGTCCTTTGACTCGTTTTTTGCCCTGCAGCTCTGCCCAGCGCCCATTGCCATCCATGATAATAGCGATATGTTTGGCTTTGTTCATCATCTACTCTTGAAGCTCTTTTGCATTTTTTACTATTTCAAATGAAACACTCAGTTTGTCATTTTTAGGTATGTGTAGAACCTTTTGGCGTGTAATAAATTCAATTTCATTATCATTACTTCCAAAGCTTGATGAATTTTGTAAAATATTTAAGCAAACACCGTCAAGCTCTTTTTCCTGGAGCATTTTTTTTGCATTTTCTTCTGCTTTTTCTTTGTCCATTTCAGCTTTAAATCCTATAACTGTTATGCCTTCTTTGTCGATAGAATTTAATATATCAATATTTTTTTTCAGGCTCAATTCCCATTTTTCACCTAAATTTTCTTTTTTAAGCTTGGAATCTTGTGGAAATTCTGGAACATAATCACTCACAGCCGCCGCCATAAAAAGGTAAGGCTTCTTTTGAATGATGTGTATATGTTCATCTCTTACAAGAGTCGCTTTGGAGAGTTTTCCTTTTTTTGAAATGCGTATGGAATCGACAAGGTATTCAAGCATTTCTGACGAGTCTTCAACTTCTATTTTGTGCATATTTACGGGTAAATCACTTTCAAATTTTGTAGCGATAAGATTGACATCTGCACCTTTTAAGTAAAGTGCCGTTGCCAAAGCCGATGCCATTTTTCCACTTGAGAAGTTTGAAATATAACGCACTTCATCTATTTTTTCAATAGTACCGCCGCCGGTAACGATGACCCGCCTATGTTCCCAAAATTCCTCTTTTAAAAGTTCTCTGCAGGTTTGGTAAAAAATGTCTAAAGGTTCTGCCATCGCTCCGTCACCGACAGTTTTGCATGCAAGCTCTTTTCTCTGGGTTTCCAAAATAGTATAGTTTGAAATTCCAAGCATCTTTAAATTTGCCTGTGTTATAGGGTTTTGAAGCATATTTGTATTCGCTGAGGGTGCCAGAATTTTCATACCGCTAAAAGCAAGAGCACATTGCAGCAGCATATTGTCGGCAATGGCATTGGCAAGTTTTGCAATTGTGTTTGCAGTAGCCGGCGCGATGACCATAATATCTGCCCACTCTGTTGTTTGTATGTGATTGTGAGCATTTGCCCAGGATTCATTTGTATCATCAAGAACCTGATTTGAAGTGAGTGTTTCAAAAGTAAGCACAGATATGAATTTTTTTGCACTTTCACTCATTACAACTTTTACCTCGGCTCCTGCCTTGACGAAGTCCCTTACAAGTTCAAGTGTTTTATATATAGCTATGGAGCCGGTAACAGCGAGGAGAATTTTTTTGTCTTTTATTAAATCTGTCGGTATATTCATTGAAAAATCTTTTTGATATATTTTCTTGTATTTTATCTAAAAATACTTAGAAATAATAAAAAAGTTTTATTTATTGATTAAGCTGTCTGATTGTATACTATGAAAAAGGGGGGTGTTATGAATCATAATGAACAGATGAAAGAGTACTATAAAAGGTGTGATATTGACCTCATTAAGGGACATTTAAAAGAGTTGCTTACAAAAGCAAAAGAAGAAATCAAACAGATACAGGTTGAAGATATTGACTTGGAAAATATGATTTTGATTGATGTCAGAGAAGCTGATGAGTTTGCGAGCGGTATCATACCTGCTAAAAGAGTGTTTACCATACCCAGAGGAAAATTGGAATTTGCAGTTGATGATAAGTTGGTGAATTTAAGCGATCATCAAATAGTCTGTTATTGTTTAAAAGGAGCAAGAGGCTTACTGGGTGCTAAAACATTAAAAGATTTGGGCTTTAGCAATGTTGTAAACCTTGAAGGCGGGATTGAAAGATGGGTAAAGGTACAAAAACCGATTAAAAACTATCTTGGGTATTTTAAAACTATTTAAAAGCTATTGCAGTTTTTTTATAAAGACTACTTTTAAGTAGTCGCTCTCTTTAAACTTCTCTGCCACGCGAAAATCTTTTGGCAGAGAGTAGCTCTCTTGCACTTTGTATTTTATTTTCAACTCTTTAAACGCTTTGTCTATAAAGCCTCGAAAGGTCATCATACTAAAGTTGGCAGCATTGGTTGAAGCGACGATAATGCCGCCGTTGTTTGTTATTTGTATGACCTCTTTAAGGAGTTTTACATAGTCTCTGCTTGCGCTGAATGTATGCTTTTTTGACCGTGCAAAACTCGGCGGGTCAACGACAACCATATCAAAAAGAAGTTTTTTTCTTACGGCATATTTGAAATATAAAAAGACGTCTTCAACGATGATGTTTTGCTTTTCAAAGTCAATATTGTTAATGCTGAACTGTTCTTTTGTTTTAGGCAGGCTTCTTTTTGCCAAATCTACACTTGTTGTACTTTTTGCACCGCCAAGGGCTGCAAATACAGAAAATGCACCGGTGTAAGAAAAAGTGTTGAGCACGGTTTTGTCTTTCGCATATTTGTCACGAATGGTTTTTCTTACCTCTTTTTGGTCTAAAAATACTCCGACCATTGCCCCGTCATCCAAATAGATGGCAAATTTGGCACCGTTTTCCTTTACATGTAAAGGCTGTGGCGCTTCTTTGCCGCAAACAAAGTCATTGTTATCATCAAGATATCTGCCTTTTGCATCAAAACGCTTTTTTTGATAGATGCCTTTAAAATCAACACTTTGCTTAAAAGCCTCAAGTATCATCTCTTTGAGTTCATATATCCCTATGCTGTACCAGGTAAAAAGATAATATTCTTCAAAATAATCTATCGTTAAACCACCGATTCCGTCACCTTCACCGTTTAAAACTCTAAAGGCAGTCGTCTGCTCATCTGCAAAAAAATCTTTTCTGTAGGCTAGGGCGGCTTTTATTTTATGTTTGAAAAAATCTGTGTCTATTATTTCATCTGCTTTGCGTGAAAGTACCCAGCCCTGACCTTTGTTTTGAAGACCGTAGTAGCCTTTGGCAATAAAGTTTTTTTTCTTGTCAATTAACCTGAGTATGGAACCTTCTTGTGTGACTTTACTCCAATCTTCAACGCATTCTTTAGATATTAGAGGGTAGCCGTTTTTTATCTGCTCTATAAAGTCCAATTTGAGTGTAAGGTCTATTTCATTTTGCATTTTTTTCTCTCAAGTTTGTCATACAAGGCAAGCATATTGTTATAATCTTGATGAAGTGTCGTGTTTATTAAAAAATCTTCTCCGTTTAAAATACCAACGGCTTTGTCTACCTTCTCTTTGGAAAAAACATTATACAAAGCATCTTTATAATCTTCAAAGTCAAGTTCCATATCCTGCATACGCGCCAGTTCTACAACAAGGTGACCGAGTGGATTTGTGCCGTATTCCAACAGTTCTAGGGCTTCATCGTACTCGCCTAAACGCAGAAAAGTTTGTGCTTTAAATTCAGCCATAGTAAAATTTTTCTCAAAAATCACGCCGATATACTTTTCAACATTAAGTGAATCTTCTAAAGATTCAATATGAAGCATAATTTCCTGCGGGTCATATTTTTTGAAGTTCAAAACCATATCACGGATGAGTTTTGAGTTGTTTTTGTTGTTATAAATCAAATCATCTATGGGATAAACTTCCGAGACACCCGGTACTATGATTTGGCAAGAGTAAAAGCCCAAATAATCATACTCTCTGACATAAAATTCTTTATCCATTTTTTTGAGAATCTCTGTGAGATAATTATATTCGTCCTGTGTTGAATCTCCTTTATACGCAAAAGGAGTATATTCAAAACTTTTTTTGGCACTTAAAAAAGGAAACCCGAGTTTACCGTTAGAATCTATAAAATGTGATTCAAGGTTAAAACTGTCTGCAACGAGGCTCATGTCAAATGTAGGTACTTCAAAACTGTCAAGATTCTCTAACGAGCGCCCCTGCATAAGCTCCGTCATAGTTCTCTCAAGTGCAACTTCAAGAATAGGATGCGCGCCAAAGGAAACAAACAGTGTTGCATTTTTTGGATTTATGAGTGAGATGGCCGTAACAGGAAACTTTCCGCCAAGAGAAGCATCTAGTACTTCTACTTTATAGCCGAGTTTTTGCAGAGCCTGCACATCTTCATAAAC
>CAZDEM010000026.1:0-14116 GCA_964504315.1 uncultured Sulfurimonas sp. | reverse complement strand
TTGTACGAGAGAGTGTACCTCGGGTGGTGTACTGGTGTAGCTTTGCCGTTTGTTGTTTCCATCCGAAGACTGCATACGAGTGGCTGCTGTGGTGCGTGGGCTCGTGGAGGTGTAGAAGAGACAGCATGTAAAGATATCGGATGCCATTTGGCACAAGGGTATCTCATACAAAAACCTACAAAAAATACACAAAAAATTCGTCAGGATTATCCAGATATTATAAAGGTTATCAGTAAGGACAGACGATACAATGACAAAAATACTTTCTTGTCAAAAAAAGTTGCCAAAAATGACACAAAACATATGGCTATAAGCTCGTTACTATAACTATCTGAAACAATCCGAGAAATTGATTATTTATTAATCAGTTACAAAGTTATAAATTTAGATTAATAAGATATACTACATGTAGATAAAATTCAGGAGAAAATTAATGGGAAAATTCGTTAATAATATAGAAGAGTTCTTTACATTTTGTAATGAAAATGACGTACAATTTGTAGATTTAAGATTTAGTGATATCAAAGGTGCATGGCATCACCTTACATACCGTTACAGTGCGGTAAATGCAGAAAACTTGGAAAACGGTTTTCCGTTTGACGGTTCTTCAGTTGAAAACTGGCAGCCGATTAATGAATCAGATATGCTTTTAAAAGCAGATGTACCAACAGCATTTCTTGATCCTTTTACTGCTGATCCTACTGTTATTCTTATCTGTGACGTATATGATATTTACAAAAATGAACTGTATGAAAGATGCCCGCGTTCAATCGCGAAAAAAGCACTACAATATGCAAGTGAGCATGGAATTGCAGATGCTGCATACTTCGGTCCGGAAAATGAATTCTTCATTTTTGACAATGTTCAGTTTGTTGATAATATCAATGAAATTGGTTTTAAAGTAGATACTGAAGAGGGTGAATGGAATTCAAACACTTCTTACGATGATATGTATAATACAGGTCACAGACCAGGAACAAAAGGCGGTTACTTCCCAGTAGCACCAACAGACTCTATGGTAGATATGCGTGCTGAAATGATGCAGGTATTAGAGCAAGTTGGTCTTGAAGTTATTCTTGGTCACCATGAAGTTGCGCAGGGTCAAGGTGAAATCGGAATCGTTTTTGGTGACATCATTACTGCAGGTGACAATGTTCAAAAATATAAATATGTTGTAAAAATGATTGCACACCTTAATGGTAAAACTGCTACATTTATGCCTAAACCACTTTACGGTGATAACGGGAATGGTATGCACGTTCACCAGTCATTATGGAAAGACGGTAAAAACCTTTTCTATAAAGAAGGTGGATATGGTAACCTTTCTGATTTAGCAATTAACTATGCAGCAGGTATTTTCAAACACTCTGCAGCAGTTGCTTCATTTACTAACCCTACAACAAACTCATACAAGCGTCTGCTTCCAGGTTTTGAAGCACCAAGCATTCTTACTTACTCTGCGAAAAACCGTTCAGCTGCTTGTCGTGTTCCTTATGGAGCTGGTGAAAAAGCTACTCGTATTGAGATGAGATTCCCGGATTCTACTGCTTGTCCTTACCTTGCATTTGCTGCTATGATGATGGCTGGACTTGACGGTATTTCAAACAAAGATGTTCCTGTTGGTCCACTTGATGAAGATCTCTTTGAGCTTTCTCAAGCTGAAATTGCTGAGCGTGGAATTCCTCAAATGCCGCACACACTTCGTGAAGCACTAGAAGGTCTTGCAGGTGATTATGATTTCTTAAAACCTGTGTTTTCTGAAACATTTATCAAAACTTACCTTGAGTACAGATTTGAACGTGACGTTATTCCTGATGAAGGTCGTCCAACTGCTTACGAGTTTAAAACTACGTACCAGTGCTAAGCATTTTTGCTTAGACTTTTTTCCCACTTTTTGTGGGAATTCTCTACATGTAAACTTAAAGACAACTCCCTAAAACTCACTCAAACAAACTTATAATCAAAAATTCGATATAATTGCGCACTTAATAACAAATGTAAGAGTGTGTTATTAAATAATTCAAGAAAAGGATTCTTTATGAAGAATATTCCTAAAGGCAAATACAAGCCGTACCCAAAAATAGACTTAGCCAATAGAAAATGGCCTGATAATACTATAACAAAAGCACCCATTTGGTGTAGTGTTGATTTACGTGACGGTAATCAGGCACTTATCAACCCGATGGATATGAATAAAAAACTTGAATTATTTGCACTCTTACTCAAACTCGGTTTTAAAGAAATAGAGGTAGGTTTTCCATCCGCTTCAAAAATAGAATTTGACTTTTTGCGTAAACTCGTAGATGATAACTTAATTCCTGATGATGTTACGATTCAAGTGCTTGTTCAGGCAAGAGAACATTTGATTGCCAAAACTTTTGAAGCCTTAGAGGGCGTAAAAAAAGCAACTGTACATCTTTATAATTCCACTTCAGTTGCGCAAAGAAAAATAGTTTTTGCAAAAACACAGGACGAAATCATAGAACTTGCCCTAGAGGGTGTTGATTTGGTTAAAAGATATGAAGCAAATCATAACGGAGAAATATTTTTAGAATATTCTCCTGAGAGTTTTACAGGAACCGAGCTAGATTTTGCAGCACGGATTTCAAATGCCGTAACTGCTCGCTGGGGTATAAATGAAAACAGAAAAGTCATCATAAATCTCCCGGCAACAGTGGAGATGGCAACACCGAATATTTATGCAGACCAGATAGAGTGGATGAGCAGACATTTGGACAATCGTGAAAATGTCATCATCTCAACACATACGCATAATGATAGAGGCACTTCCATTGCAGCAACAGAACTTGCTCTTTTAGCAGGTGCCGACAGAGTCGAGGGAACACTTTTAAGTAACGGTGAGCGAACAGGAAATGTCGATATTATTACCCTTGCTTTAAATATGACTTCACAAGGTATTGATACGGGACTTGATTTTTCAAATATTAATGAAGTCGTAAAAGTGGTAGAAACATGTACTGAACTTCCGACACATCCTAGACATCCTTATGTTGGAGAGCTTGTTTACACTGCATTTTCCGGTTCTCACCAAGATGCAATCAACAAAGGGCTAGCATATCAGCAGGCAAAAGAGGACCCTTTTTGGGAAGTTCCTTATTTACCGATAGATCCGGCTGATGTCGGACGCACCTATGAAAGTATTATCCGTATCAACTCACAATCCGGAAAGGGCGGAGTCGCTTATATACTTGAGCATAATTACGGGTATCAATTACCAAAAACAATGCATCCTGAAATTGGACGTGCAGTGCAGACTTTAAGTGATGAAAAGGGTCGAGAATTAGAACCTGACGAGATTTTGGAAGTATTTAAAAACACTTATTTTAATATTGACGAGCATATCTCTTTTGTAGACTTTACACTCTCTTCTGACAACGGAACATCTACATGTACTTTAACATACAAGTATGATGACAGCGTCATTACATCACAAGGCGAGGGAAACGGTCCCATAGATGCCTGTAAAAATGCACTGATGAAAGAGTACAAAAATGACTTTAGTATTAAATCATATTCTGAACACTCCTGCGGTGACAAAAGCACGGCAAAGGCTGTTGCTTACATAGAAATCCAAAGCAAAGAGGTTCTTTCTTGCTTTGGAGTCGGTGCAGATAACGACATCACGATAGCTTCAATCAAAGCTATGTTTTGTGCCTTAAACAGAGCCTTTAAACCGACATCCTAAAATAGAAGTTCGGCCTCGGGGTCGACTTCCTGCTCACTTCTTGGTGGTTTTGAAATATCGCTGAAATACTCTTTTTTACCATTGATATCTACTTTAATAATCCCCTCGGGTACATCAAATTTTCTTTTTATCTGCGGGTAAAGTTTTAATACATGTCTAAAATAATATGCAAATGCAGGACCTGATACACGTCCTCCCGTCTCTCTATGATACATTGGTGTATTATCATCATTACCAAACCACACAACTGTCTCTACAGTAGGAGAATACCCGGCAAACCAGGCATCTATATTATTGTTTGTCGTGCCTGTTTTTCCTGCAAGTTCTATACCTCTGACCCTTGCTCTTCGTCCTGTTCCTCTACGTACTACATCGCGCAGTATTGTAGTCATGATAAAAGCCTGCGTCGGTGCGGTTATATAATAAGAAATATCCTGCTTTTCATAAATTGTACTGCCGCCTTGATCTATACTGGCTATTAAGTGAGGCTTAACCTGAATCCCATAGTTTGAAAATGACGTATAATATTGTGCAAGTTCAAGTGGAGACATAGACATGGTACCAAGCGCAATAGACAAATCATTGGGAAGATGTTTAATGTGAAATTTTTTCAATTCTTTAAGCAGCTGAGA
The DNA here is from genome assembly GCA_964504315.1 of uncultured Sulfurimonas sp. GTDB lineage: Bacteria > Campylobacterota > Campylobacteria > Campylobacterales > Sulfurimonadaceae > Sulfurimonas. The sequence goes on along the minus strand of CAZDEM010000026.1, from coordinate 9,778 downwards.
AAGACCTATATCATTCACAAGATTAATAGTTGCAAGGTTTCTCGAGTGAATTAACGCTTCTCGTAAGGTAATGAGTCCTTTATAATTTTTTTCATAATTTTTAGGCTGCCACTTCATCTCTTTGCCGTTTTTTTCATACTCATAGGTTTGCGCAATATCTACAAGTTTTGTAGCACCGGAATAGCCTAAATCAATCGCCACCTGGTATATAAAAGGTTTAAAAGCAGAACCTGGCTGACGCCTGCCCTGTGTTGCACGATTGTAAGAACTTTTTTTATAATCTACACTCCCAACAAGCGCAAGAATATCTCCACTTTTAGAATCAAGTGAGACTAAAGCACCGTTTAACTGTGAAACATTGACATCCTGAAGTTTAAACTTTTCATCTGCATTTGCCAGTGCTTTTTGCAAATCTTTTTCATCTTTTTCTTTGTATTTATCAATTCTTTTCAGTGCAGAAGTATATGCATATTTTAATGATTGACGGGCGACATCTTGCAGTTTTAAATCAATAGTGGTATATATTTCATATCCGCCTGTTTTTAAATCATCCAGACCCATTTCTCTAAATCTTCTGGCAACTTCATCAACAATAAAAGGTGCTTTATTTTGCGTAAGCGTGTCATCATAGACAACTGGTGTTTCTGCCAAAGCTTTTTCAAAAGCTGCATCATCAATCCAACCTAATGTATGCATTCTTGTAATAACGCGGTTAGCTCTACCCATAGAAATATCGTAGTTTTTTGTAGGGGCATAGGTACTTGGTGCTTTTGGCAGACCTACAAGTATTGCCATCTCTTTGAGTGTCAAGTCAGAGAGTTTTTTATGAAAATAACCGTCTGCTGCTGTTTTTACACCATAATATCCGTGTCCGAAATAAATTTCATTTAAATAGCGTTCCAAAATCTGTTCTTTTGTCAGTGCATTTTCAAGTTTATATGAATATATCAGTTCTTTTATCTTTCGTGAAAGTTTTTTCTCTCTTGTCAAAAGCTTATTCTTTACCAGCTGCTGTGTAATCGTACTCGCACCTTCAACCATTTTTCTTGCTTTTATATCTTTTATGATTGCACGAAAAATTGCATCGAAATTAACCCCTGAATGTTCAAAAAAAGTTGTATCTTCAATGGCAACCAGTGCTTCAACAATTCGTGGAGGAATTTCACTAAACGAAGCATAATATCTATGTTGTTTATCAAAAATATTTGCTATTTTTTCTCCGTTTTTATCATAAATTCTACTTGTTTGTTTTGGCTTATAATCTACTAAGGATGAAATATCATAATCATAGGCCATCAGATAATAGCCAAGTATTATAAAAGGCGATAAAAACCCTAAAATCAGCAATGTTATAAATGTTTTTTTCATATTCTAAATTCCCTGTTGGCAAAATTTGCCTCTATCAATATTTTTGTATATTCTTGTTTTGGGTTTTGCATCACTTCATGCATTTTTCCGCTTTCAATAATTTTTCCATTTTTGATAATTGCTACATCCTCGCATAATTCTCTTGCAGAAGTAATATCATGTGTTACAAAAAGCATTTTAAACTGCTCTTTTTTTTGAAGTTTTTTCAATAGTTGTATAATCATCTCTTTTGTATCCGGATCAAGTGCCGTTGTCGGCTCATCAAGCAAGAGTAGTTTCGGTTTTGATTCTAACGCAATTGCGATGACAACACGCTGAAGTTGTCCACCTGAGAGTTCAGGTACAAACCGATCAAGTAAACCATAACTCAGACCCACTTCATCAAAAAGTTCCTGCACTCTTTTTATGTCACTGAAAAACTGTTTTTTTATTTTTGTAAGCGGTGAGAGCGCTGTAAAAGGATTCTGCGGAACAAAAGAGACTGTTTCTCCCCCAATCAACTCAAAGTCAAAATTATCTTCAAACTGAAGCTTCATCTCTTTTGGAAGCATTCCTAAAAGAGCCTTAATCGTTAGACTTTTGCCGCTTCCGCTTTGTCCTATCAGTGCCAATGAAGATGAAATATCAAATGCGATATCCACCAAAGCCTCATTATTGTAAATAATTTTGAGTTTTGAGACATTCATCATATCATACCTGCCAATTGTCTGCATACATCTCGTAGAGATTCGCTGCTCTCGCCAAGTCTGGCTATTAAACGAATGACTGGGGATGAAACGGTGGGCTGTCGTATCGCTCCTACACTATAGTTACAAGTAAGCAGCTTGTTTTTTATTTCTATAACTTTTTTATTATCGCCAATGCAAACAGGAACAATCAAACCCTTTACATGTAAGCCCAACTCTTCTAAAACTATTGTTTGGCGAAGTGCTATTTCTTTTTTTAAGGTTTCGCTGTTTTGCAAAATATATTTAAGTGCATTGTGTGCCAAAAGCGTGTCATACAAAGAGAGTGAAGTCGCATAAATAATCGGTTTTGCACGATTTAGCAGATACTCTGATATATGCTGTGAAGAGAGAATAAAAGCACCGAAACTTCCATACGCCTTGCCGAGTGTTCCCATTTTTATGTAATTTTCTTTTATTTCAATCCCATAGTAGTCAAAAACACCCATCAGATTTTTTCCAACTACACCGCTGCTATGTGCTTCATCTACAATCACAAGAGCTTGTGTCTCATCACAAACAGAAAACACCTCTTTGTCGCACAAATCACCGTCCATAGAGTAAATGCCCTCAACCGCAACGATTTTTCGTCTGGCATTGGAGTTTTGCAGCAATCTTTTTAACGCCTGCATATCATTATGCTTAAAAAATACTACATCAATATTGTGAAGCTGCGAAGCAAGCACACCTGAAGCATGGTACAGTTCATCCATAAAAAGCGTATCGCCGCGGCGCACAAGCGATTCTATCAAAGCAATGTTAGCATTAAAACCGCTGCCAAGAACTATACCCGCTTCAAAACCGTTTGCTTCACATAAAGCATCTTCAAAATCTTTATGCATCTGATGGTAGCCGCTTACAAGCATAGAGGCTTTGGAATTGTTTAAAGGATACTCGGCTAATTGTTTACATGTAAGCGCATGAAGTTCTTTATGATGCGAAAGTCCAAGGTAATCATTTGAAGCAAAATCGAGCAGTCTGTTATCTACAACTTCTCGTGTTCTGTAACGCCCTGCTCGTTTAAGAGCTTTGAGCTCTTTTTCATAAAGATTCATCCAAGAACTACCTTATTTCTCCCTGTTTCTTTTGCTTTATAGAGCGCCACATCTACTCTCTTGTATATTGAAGTATCATCATCACCTTTTTCATACCCTGCAACACCAAAGCTCATAGTAATAGGCAAGACAGCTTTATAGTTGTCAACACTTTCTCTCAACTTTTGAGCCAGCAGATAGGCTTTGTCCTTAGTGGTATTTGGCAAAATCACAATAAACTCTTCGCCACCGATTCTACAAAATATATCGGTACTTCTTAACATAGAAAATATATACTTTGTATATTCAACAAGCACTTTATCGCCCATATCATGTCCATAAGTATCATTAACTTGTTTAAAAAAATCTATATCAAAAATAATCAGTGAAAAGGGATGATTATAACGCTGTGTCAATACAATCTGTTCATCAAGTTTTTGGTGAAAAAAACGTCGGTTTCCGATATTGGTCAATGTATCTTTTACAGCCAACATCTCCAACTCTTTTTTATAGTTTTCCTGCTCAGTTATATCAGACAATATTATTCCGTATAAGTTGTCTTTTTTATCAAGTATAGAAGCAGAGATAGCAAAATAATACTCTTTGTCATAAATTTTTACTTTTACCTTATGATATACAATCTTGTTTTGTATCAAATATTCTATCCAGCTTAGTCCGTCATTTACAGCTGTGAGGTACCCCTCTTCTTCTTCAAAAAATTCACATATACAGTTATGCTTTTGAGAAAATTCTTTTATGCTTTTATAGCCTTTAAAATATTTAAAAAAAGTTCTGTTTGCAGAGACAAGTTTTTTTGTATCACTGACAATAACAATGTTTGTAGAATTGTCAATAATTCCTTTATAATAATGTTTTTGCTTATCATATCGATAAAAAAGAATACTTATCCCAGCAAATAAAAGTGTAATAAGAGCAATAATCCATATCAAACTTAATTTTAGCGTGACAAAAATTACAAGTAAATATGCAAGTAAAATATTAATAAAGAAACTGTGCTTTTTGTATAAACCCATCACGATTCACCCATAAATGTCTGTAAAACTTCGACACAAAGACCCATTGCAGTACTTTCATACCCTTTGACTTCTTTAATGTAAGATTTACAAAACCCTTCGACCATGCAGGCTCCGGCTTTACCACGCCAATCACCACTGTCTAAATAATTTTCTAAGCTCTCTTGATGAAACTCATCAAACAAATAGTCTGTTTTTGAAATATCTATAATTTTTTTCTTTTTTGAATGGTATATCATACATGTAATAATGCTCGTAATATTTCCGCTTTGCGTCATTAAAATATTACGAGCATCATCTTTGCAGCGTGCTTTTCTTAAAATATGCCCCTGACTTGTTACAACAGTGTCAGCCACCAAAAGAGGATAATCTTTATACCCAAACGCTTTGAGGTTCGCTTCATATTTGCCTAAAGTTGCCTGATAAACAAAGTTTTTCGGGCAACTTGCAACAATGCTCTCTTCATCAAAATCAACACTCTCTTGAATAAAATCAATGCCTGCTTTTTCTAACAGCATGGCGCGAGTCTCGGATGAGGAACAGAGTCTAATAGGCATTTCTTAAAGTAACTCCCAAGTAAATTGCTATAATTCCAAGGACAATATTGACAGGAACCATATATTTTCCAATCAATCCCAGGAATTTTTTTGCACCCGGTGCATCACCTTTGTCAAGTAACTTTTGTGCTTTAGCTCTCAAGTACATCATTAAAGCAAGATTACCCGACATTACCATCCAAATAACTTCTTTTACATGTACAAGGCTGTAAATATGCATAGCGTAGGTATCTATGACATTGCCGTTTGCATCAACAGCTGCCGCGCGAAAGCCAAGACCAACTGCCATAATAACAGCTGTAATAATTAAGATAATAACAAAAGGAGAAACAATATAAAAAAGTCTTTTTAAGGCTTGTGAAATTCTCTCTAACCGGTGCAGTGGTGATTCTATCTGCATAAACGAAGCATGTGCTGCAAATTTCATAGCAATCATTCCGCCGACCCATACAACGGCAGAGATTACATGTAAAAATACAATTTGTGTTCTGTAATCGGCAAAAAGTTCAATCATTGTCTCTTTCATTAATCAAGCACCTCTGTTATAAATTTCAGCGCTTCTTCTTTTGCCTCAGACAGTTTTGAAGCATCTTTTCCGCCGGCTTGGGCAAAGTCCGGACGACCGCCGCCGCCTCCGCCAAGAATCGGTGCTATTTTTTTAATCCAGTCACCCGCTTTTGCCTCACAGCCTTTGACACCGGCCGCGATGAGAACTTTGTCTCCTTTGACCTGAAAAAGCATTGCGCAGAGTTTGTCATTCTGGTTTTTCAACTCATCTATCTTCTCTTTGATATCACCGTTTGGCAACTCTTCTACAACAACAGCCACACCATTAACATCATCTGCTTTTATCTCGACTTTTGCAGAGGAGAGTGCCTCTTTGAGTTCGGATTTAAGATCTACAATATTTGATTTGAGTCTATGAATGCCGGCAAGCAGATCAAGATTTTTCACTTGCGCCTGTCCTTCTTTAAGAAGTGCTCTTTGCTCGCAGAAATATTTGTACGCTGCATTTCCACAAACCGCTTCTATACGTCTGACACCAGCACTCACTCCACTCTCTTTTGTTATGATAAAAGAGCCAATGTTTGCAGTATTGTTTACATGTATACCACCGCAAAACTCTACAGAAGCATCTGCAAATTTCACGACGCGGACTTCATCACCGTACTTCTCGCCAAACTGGCTTTTCGCACCTGACTTTTTTGCTTCTTCTATAGGAAGTACTTCGGTACGAGCAGGAATTGCACGCATAATTTCTACATTTACACGCTCTTCTATCTCTTGCAGTTCCTTCTCGCTCACCGCTTTTGGATGTGAAAAGTCAAAACGCAAACGATTTGCTTCTACGAGTGAGCCAGCTTGAGAGATATGCTCACCAAGAACATCGGAAAGTACCGCATGAAGCAGATGCGTAGCAGAGTGATGTTTTGTAATCTCATTACGTGAGATGTCAACCTCTGCATCCACCACATCACCTACTTTGAGTTCATTCTCTACTGCGATTTTAGAGAGATTCAGTCCAAAAAACTTTTTCGTATCAAGTACTTTTGCATGTTCTTTTAACTCTCCTGTGTCACCACACTGCCCACCGCTCTCAGCATAAAAAGGCGTTACATCTAAAAAGACCCACCCTTTTTGCCCTGTTATAAACGCTTCAACTCTTATAAAATTCTCATCAAGCAGTGCCAACACTTTACTTGCATGATGCGTTGTCTCATATCCGACAAATTCATTTTCACCGAACTCTTCGAGTAAGGCTTTAAAGTCGCCGCTTACAGCGTCATCTCCACTTCCTTTCCAGGCAGCTTTTGCACGTTTTCTCTGCTCGCTCATCAACTCTTCAAATTTTGCGGTGTCAAGTGACAGATTTTTTTCTTTAAGCATATCTTCTGTCAAATCTAACGGAAAACCGTAGGTGTCATAAAGTTTAAAAGCAACTTCACCTGAGAAAACCTGTTTTGTATTTTGCAGTTCCATATTAAATAGTGCTATTCCTGATTCAATAGTTTTGAAAAATCTCGCTTCTTCAAGTTCTATCTGCTCTTTAACAGCATTGAGTTTTGTGTTAAGATACTCATACTCACCACCCATAATGTCCACAAGTGTATCCACAAGTTTATACATAAACGGTTCACGAAATCCAAGAAGATATCCATGACGTACAGCACGGCGTAAAATTCTGCGAAGTACATAACCGCGCCCCTCATTTGAGAAGTTTACACCCTGTGCCAGTAAAAATACCGTTGTTCTGATGTGGTCGGCAATAACACGATAAGAAGCACCCGAAGCATAGATATACTCTTTGCCTATCATATCTTCAACTTTACGGATTATCGGCATAAATAAAGAGGAACCGTAGTTTGAAAGTGCCCCTTCCTTGATGGCTACAACACGTTCAAGCCCCATTCCCGTATCTATAGACGGATGTGCAAGAGGAACTCTTTGACCGCCTTTTTCTTTGACTTCATACTGCATGAAAACAAGATTCCAAATCTCTAAAAATCTGTCTCCCTCGCCACCCATATAGTCCTCAGGACCTGTAAAATGTTCCGCTCCCTGATCATAAAAGATTTCAGAACACGGTCCGCACGGTCCGGTGTCGCCCATCGACCAGAAGTTATCTTTATCACCCAAACGCATGATTCGCTCAGCTGCTATATGTTTTTTCCACATTGCTTCTGCTTCATCATCGCTCTCATGAACAGTTACCCAAAGTTTGTCTTTGTCTAAATGCAATACTTCGGTGATGAACTCCCAGGCATAGGCTATAGCTTCTTCTTTGAAGTAGTCTCCAAAGCTAAAGTTACCCAACATCTCAAAAAATGTATGATGACGTGCGGTATGTCCGACATTTTCAAGGTCATTGTGTTTACCGCCTGCACGGATACAAGTTTGACAGGATGTTGCACGAGGATTTGCAGGACGAGGAACTTCACCCGTAAAAATCGACTTAAAAGGCACCATTCCTGCATTGTTGAAAAGTAAAGTTGCATCATCAGGCACTAAAGGTGCTGAGGGAACTCTTGTGTGTTTTTTTGATTCAAAATATTTTAAATATTCTTCTCTGATGTCCATATATATTTCTCTTTATATAAAATTACGCGATTATATCTAAAATGAAGTAAAAATATGGAATTTTATAAAAGCTTTTTTGTGAACCGTTCATCTGAGCGGATTGCACTCACTTCTTTGCTTGAGGACTTCATCCAGCCATTTTTCACTTTCCCTTCTATTTTATCAAAATTTTCAATGTAAGGCTTAATATCTAAAAGTGGCGTACCATCTAAAATATCCACCCCTTTAATCGTGACAATATTATTTTTCACATCCACAAGTTCAACAACGGAGAGCCCTATACTGTTTGGGTGCATAGGCGTTCTAGTAGAAAATACCCCACGGGGCGTATTTGTTGTATCATTAAAAGGGATGACACTGAGTTGATGTTTGTCTATTTTATGAAAGTAGTAAATCAAATAAACATGACTAAAACCCTCTAAATCTTTTAGCCCCTCTGCAAACTCTTCTTTGAACTCTATATGCGCATATATTTCACTTGCGCCACAAGGTTGCACAGGCATATTTGTCAGTTCACAAAAAGGAGATTTAATGGTAGCAATTTGTCTTAAACTTATCTGCATTTAGTCCCCTTTTACTTGAATTCTCAATGCTTTTGTATTTAAAAGCGCATCTGCTATTTTTTTTCTTGCGGACTCTATAAGCCGTGAAAAAGTCGTGCGTGAAATGCCCATTTTATCTGCACACTCCTGCTGATACAAGCCTTCATAATCAGCCAGACGTATTGCTTCCATTTCATCTTCTCTAAGTTCAACTCTTTGCAATTCACTACGTTTAATACCACAGGGTTTAAAACAGATACCGCTATGGTCTGCATCGATATGACGATTTATTCTTTTTCTTCCACTCATTTACTCTTCTCATTTTTATATTTACTTATCCACTCCACCAAAATATCCAGTTCTTTATCGCTGATTTTATTTTTAAATGGAGGCATTACAACACCTCGGTATCCTTGCCATTTTTTTGCACTGCCATCTTGAATACTTTTTTTAAGATATACAACATCACCACTGTAGCGTACTGCTATTTTAGCAATAGAGGGACCGACTGAGTCTTTTTGTTTTTTGTGACAACTTAAACAATTATATTTTAAAGCAAGTCTCTCACCTGCAGGCATTTTTCGTAGTCTGTTCTCGATTGCTTGCGCTTTAGTTAGATTTTTAAGAGTGTAATGTTCAAACATATACTCGGCTATTGCTTCTAATTCATTTTGCGTGACTTTTCCTTTTTGTGATGGCATCACACCATAACTTTCTAAACTTTTTTTATCACAAAAAGACTTTGATGCGTTTGGATTGACAACATAATCTTTTACAAAGTCAATTGCTTTTGGAATTTTATCACTCTCGCTGCCGGCTTTGATAAAATCTTTTATATGAAAAGCAACAGCCATCATAGGGGGTGCTTTTTCATCTGTAAATGTTTTTGGCGGTAAGTCGAGATTATGGCAAGCAGAACATTTTTTTTCTAACAGTTTTTTGCCATCTAAATTTGATATGTTTTTTTTCTCACATCCTGCGAAGAAAATGAGTAATGCAAAACCAAGTATAATTTTAATCATCCCAAAACCTTTAAATATTGCCGCTTAAAAAGTTTTTTACCACTTCATCAGCTATTGTACCATGTTTTTGTCTTATTTTTTTCACTTTGATTCCGATGGATTCAACTGCTTCTTTCATATTTTCACCTACTGCCTGCACTAAAATTATATCACAACCTTTCAGAGCTTGTACATCTTTTCTGTGTGAGTTTGTATGCTCTTCATATTCTATTTCAGAGTGATCATATTCATGCTTATGTGTATGAGTGTGGTGTCCGCCGTCATGATGTTTATTTGGCTGGCGCGTAGACACAACGGAGGCTGCCGAAGAACTACGAGGGGTGGAAGAGGGTGGTCGGCGGAGGCAGAGTGGGGTAATGGGACGGTCCCTCCGCTTGCAGGTGAGGGAAAACGGGTCTTTCGATGGGTACGACCTGCG
>CAZDEM010000025.1:0-14149 GCA_964504315.1 uncultured Sulfurimonas sp. | reverse complement strand
ATTTGTATCTGAAATACCGCGATAGCCGTCTGTATCGCTGCCGACCCATTCTAAAACGACATAGCTTTTTGAATTATTGACATCACCGATTGGGTCAAAACTGTTATTTGCAAGCCTTGCAATTACAGAATCTTTGATTCTTCCCTCCAGTCGTTTTGCTATAAATTCGACGGTTGCTTCACTGCTTGATTGGAGTTCATGGTTTATTTTTGAAAATATAAAGCTGTTGTAGGCCTGTGCTAAAAATTCTACACCGAATTTTCCGATAATTCCCATGATGACTATGACAAATATTAACTCAATCATGGTAAAAGCAAAACGATTTTTCATTAATATGTCCTTTTATAGTAGTCAATGCCGCCGATGTTTGCAACATATGTAAATAAAGATGTAACTATATTGTTTTTTTCATCTTTTACCGTAATAGTTATTATTTTCATATTGGGTCTTACTGCTCCGTCAAATATTGGGTCATAGTTGACAGTGAGTGAAGAAGTAAAGTTTTGTTTATAGCCTTCTTGTCCGGGCGTTAAATTTAAAAATATATTTGTATATCCATGAGCTTTATCTTCTACTGCATCTACAGCAGCAGTGGTATTGGAGTCCAATTCTGCCTGTGTTAAATTATTTAAACATTTTCTATGCAGAGGTTCTAATATATGCCCAACTTTAAGCCGGTAACGTTCTTTAGAGTTGTTATTCTCACATGTGCCGTCCAAATTTATAACCTGACTGATAGTAGTGCTTGTATTTGTATCTATGGAGGCTTCATCCCATTGGGTTGTTGTTACTTCGTTGAGTTCTGTTGCCGCTGCAAAAATGGCCTCTTGCAACAGGTTTGAATCAATTCCTTTGGATATTGCCTGATTCATCATAGGTAAAGAGATGACGGTAATAGCAATGACAACAATGGCAAAAATAAGCTCAATGAGCGTAAAGGCCGATTTTTTTACCACATGAGTCTCCTGTTTGTATTGTCAGATGCGTTTTTGTTGGTTGTGGCATTTGTCTCATGTACACCGGCCCAGTCACCGCCGGGTTGAATAAATTCTACTTGGAATTCATTTTTGAGGGCATTAGGATTATACTTATTATATATTAACCAGCCTGAAGCATTGTTTTCCATGGTTGCTTTGTATGGATAACCGCTGTTACCGTTATAACGGAGCCCTATATAATCGGGATGATTACCGTTGGCTTCTCTGGTAATCGTTACATTAGAAGCATTTTTTTGTATCGTAGCTGTTTGTGCTGCGGTTCCCGCTTCGTTTGAATGTTTTGTATTGACAAACCATCGCGGATCATCCGTAGAAGTTGAACCTACGCCGTCTTGGAGTAAAGCCTTGTTACATGTAGCCCCATTACAAAAGACTTCATAGTACATAGAAACATTGCCGTCAGAGCCTGTAATAGTCTGTCTCGGTGCATGTGTTCGCCCGTAATAATGTCTAATAGGAATAGTAGAATTTAAATCTTTTACGCCTTGCGTTTTTTTATCATTTGTCAAATCCGCATTAAAAGTACAATCTGTTGTTGCATTTGTACAGTTCACCTGATACTTTATAAAAGTGAGTGTCGTTGGGTTAATAGTTGTATTTTTCTCTCTTACATAGTTCATATTAAGACGTGTTCGCATAGTACCATTTAAGTTTTTAGGAAAATAGCCTTTGCTTGATGTTTGTACCGTTTGTAAAACAATATCATCAGTGTGTGATGTTGTAGCATCATCTGTTACATTGATGTCAAGTGCCGTGATGACATTATTACTGGAATTAAGGTCATGAAATCTTACTCTATAATCAACATGATTACCATTTGAATCATTTAAATCCCTGTTACTTGTAGAAATGTTAATATCTAAAGGAACTGCATAACATTTGTCCACAAAGTTTGTAAGTGTTACATTGTTTTCGCCTAGTGCATTTATACTTCCATTTAAGTGATAAGACATATTTTCATCTAGGGTTTCATTAATATCCGAGATGTAAATATAAGGATTTATAACAGCAGTTGGTACAGCTGTAAATAAAAGACCGATTGTCGGTTCTATTGGCGAGGCACCTGTGCCGTTTGTAGCATTTAAGTCAAATTTATATGGGTGGAATGTTATGTTTAAATCCGTGTAAGTAATGCCGGCATCACTATTTGAATGACTACTACTAATTTCACATCCGTTAAGTGCATCATTTGCAGCTGCAATGTTGACAAAATTACTATTTAATGCACAATCAGTTCCAGGCAAAAAATGTGCTGAAAGTAGTGAGTCAAAATGATGGGACATATAAGCACTGTCGCTGTCAACCCGCGCCCATGTTGCATCACTAATATTTAATGTATACCGTCCCACTTGATTAACAGATGTGTTTTGGTCTGCAACACCGTTGCTAAAGTTGATGGTAGCATTTTTATCAACAATGTCATTACAGCCACTAACATCTTTTCCTGTAATAGGAGACCAGATATAGTTTGTATTTATTCCTTTATAATATCCTACTGATGCGTTATTGTCCAAATGGTTTGTAGCATTGACTTCAATATTATATTTGTAGCCGGAGGCTAGTTGAATATCTGTTGTGGGTGTAGTATTCTTTGCTATTAAAGGCTTCGTAGTTGGAGTTGTTTGATCTTGATCTTTGAGTGTGATACTGAAGGCTTCAGGTCGGATGGAAAAATTATCTCTAGAACAAATAAATGTAGTGTTATATCCATAAATACACTCTTGACAAGTTCGTAATTGACTAAAATTCATAGCTGAGGCACTTGCTGTTCCTGCATTATTACAGTATTGAGGTATTGTGTCAACACTATTTGGGTTACCATCCATATCTTGTAGGCAGTTACCGCTCAGAGAAGGAAAGTTTGCTACATTCCATTTTTTAACGCCGTTGTCAATGATTGGAATGAGCTCAATAATTCCATTATTGGCTGCATCAACATTATAACTAATTCTAAAGGCAGAATTTGCTCGTACTTCGGCTGGAGTTAGACTGATTAACACCTTCGAAACATTGTCCAAGGTTGTCCATGTTCTAGAACTAATTGCATTACTTGCCTCATTGCACGAGGCTGAAGTGTCATGAAATGAGCCTAAATCAACCATATCTACAGCAACGGCTACAGAACCATTGATGTCTTTTAACTTATCTAAATTATTAATATCCATTGAAACAACACTTACATCTGCTGCTCTATTTGAAACTTGGGTATTTAGATTGTAAATTAAATTATCTCCAGCACTGTTTATGGCAGTATTCAATCCATTTTCTATAATATTAAATACTCCATAAACTGGAGTATATTGAGAAACTCCACCACCACAAATGGGAATATCGGAATCAATTAAACTTGATCTTGGTATAGTTACGCTCTGCGTTGCCGAAAGAGGAATTGTGAGATTATAGTCAAGTCTTGCTGTGATTGGCAGGTTAAGACTTGCAACCTTTGGGTCTATAGAAAAATATGTATAAAAGTGTTCTAGTGAGGCAAAAGAATCAATTGGAATGTTTAATATTTCATTACTACTTGTTGTCATACCTACGCTGTTTGTATCTGGAATGTGTACTTTTAAAATGGAACCGGGTTGTGTTACATAAACTGAATTAGAAGAATAGGTGGCTTGGTTACTTGCATTGATATCTAAAACATTTAATTTTACATTGCTTACCGTTAACTCAGAGCTTGCTGTATTTTCAAAGTACATTGCAACTTCAAGTGGATTAGCTGTTGATACGTCTGCAGAAATATAAGGACCTACACTGGAATTGTAGTCAGCAGTAACATATCTGTCCCCTTGTTTATATGCATAATCATAACAAATATCCGGTTCTCTCAATCCGCTTATTTTATTTACAAAAACACCTGTATCCCATGCTGAATCCCCGGTATCTGCTATAGCCATTTTAAAGTGATATGTTTGTCCCGGTGTAAGATTGTCCAGTGTTGCATGTAGAGTGTGTGTTAAGCCATCATATTCTACATTGATTGGTGGATTTACTAAGGTAGGTGTTGGCCCCCAAGGACTATTTTGATCATTGTCAATGAAAAATGAACTATTTGTGAGAATCTCAGGAGTGGCATCATCATATACACCCACAGAACCATTGTTAACATTATTGACAGTCACTGTCGCGTAATTATTGATATCGTTAATTGTAACATAGGTTGTATTATCTATGACTCTTGCGATATTGTATGTTTGATTAAGATCTCCGCCAGAAATAAAAAAACCAAAGGCATCATTAAATCTTGAACCAACATATTCATTATACTCTTCTGAAGCAAATTGATAATCAATTAAGAGTAGTCTTGTGTTCGCGTCCAAAGTAACATCAAATTCAAAAATAACTGGATTATAAATTGCATTAGCATCGATTGCCGTGAGGTCTGGGTCTGAATATGTACCAGAAGGTGTTAATGATGTACGCCAATTATTGTTAGTTGTAAATGATTCTGCAACAGTGGAACCAGTTAAAATAATTCCTTTATCAATTTCTAATTTTGCCCCATTAATACCATTTGAAAAAATACCCACTTGAGAGCCTGCACCATGAGTTATGGTGGCATTGGTAATAGTAATTCCAACTCCTTGAAGTTGTGTTGCTAGCTCATTTGCTGTAACATCATATGAACAAGTCGCAGTTGCAGTGCCAGAACATGCAGTTGAAGCAAAAAGCATTTGATATGATGACAAAAATGTAAAATAAAATAAAATAAAAAAACGTTTCATAATAAACCCCTTTTTGAAGCAAAAAAAGTGCACCCAAAAAATGGGCTCTATACTAAATATATACTTGCTGTTGTTTCATTGTACCACTACATAAGAAAAAAAAATCTTAAATGAATAAAGGTTAGCTATAAACTTTTTTTAACATAGTCCAGATATTTAGCAATATCATCAAGTTTGTCAAGGGTTTTATGGCATATTTCTTTGTAGTCTATTCTTTCATAGTGATGTGCTAAAAAGTTTCTAAATGAGGCAATTTTAGCAAACTCATAGGCAAATTCAGGAGGAATAACATTATATTCACCAAGTAAATCGATGCTTTCATAATAACTGTTGGATTTTTTTAAACCTTTGTATTTTATGAGCATTTCTGCAAGGGCAATTGAACTGTCAGATACCAAATATAAGTAATGTAAAAGTGCACCTTGATATATTTTGTCCGATAAAAATTTTTCGTCACAGTCTTGCTTTAATTCATATAAAATGTCTAAAATCTCTTCAATTGCAACAATCTTTTCTTTAATTCTATGCAACATGGAGTAACTTCTTAAATTCTTTATAGTCTTTTATTTCATGTTCTCTGTCTAGTTCATACATGATACGTGCATCATCTAGTGAATCTTTTATAACAATACCGTCATTAAATATATTTTCTAAAAGGTTGAAGTTTTTAGCAGTATTTAATATGATGAGGTCTATCTCTTTGCCTAAAGATATTTCAATTTTATGATGGACTTTTAGTTTTGTGTCAAAATCATTGCATTGCTTTTGAAGATATACTGCGATATCAACATCGCTTCTTTGTGTATAATCTCCTTTTGCATAAGAGCCAAAAAGATAAGCAAATTCAACTTCATCCATTTGAGATAATAATTTTTGTAGTTTTTCTATAAGCATAGACTGATTATAACATAAAAATTAATCGCTTTAATACCTATTATATATCTTTTGGATAAAATAACACTAGATTTACATGTAGGAATAAATTTATGAAAAAACAGATATATATTTTAGTGACGGCCCTTATGTTTAGCTTACTTTTTAGTGCGTGTACAAAAGAAGTAGACGAGTACAACAAGCCTGCGGCTTACTGGTATGGGAAGATTGTAGAGTCTATTTCTGCGGGTAGTATTGACAAAGCAGATGATTATTATTCTTCACTGCAGGGTGAGCATATAGGTTCACCTCTTTTACCCGAAGCGACTATGATTCTCGCAATTGCACATATGCACAATGAAGAGTACCTTTTAACAGAACACTTTTTAAATGAGTATGTGAGACGTTATGCAAATGCAAACGAAAGAGAGTTCGCAGAATTTTTAAAAATAAAAGCAAAGTATAAAGCTCTGCCAAACCCTAGACGCGACCAGGTGCTCATTCAAGAAGCAATAGACGATGCCAAAAAATTCAAGCAGACATATCCGCACTCTATGTATTACTCGCTCGTAGATACAATGCTGACAAATTTATACTTAGCAGATGCTTCTTTAAATGAGGCTATTGCAGATTTGTATGTCAGACTGGACAAGCCAAAAGCTGCAGCGTATTATAGAGCTATCAGACCGGAACCGTGGATAAAATGGAATGAAATAGAACGTGCAAATACACCATGGTACAGAGAAATGTTTGAAGGGGACGGCTCGTCAAGCTGGTATGCTTTTATGATTCCTGATACAGACAGTGTCGTCTCTCGTAATACAGTCAAATCTGATAATAATGAAACAAAATAAAAGAATAAGGAACCTGTTTTATGAAACTAAGTAATTATGGAGAATTTCCTGCTGATATTCCTGTCATAGCAGAAGATGAACTTTTTTTATATCCGTTTATGATTTCACCGCTGTTTTTAAGTGATGAGGTAAATATTAAAGCGGCAACAAAAGCAATAGAAGACAACTCTTTGGTTATAATCTGCCCGACAAAACCTGCACATGAGGGTGAAAGAGATTATGAAGCACTCTATGATGCAGGTGTGGTCGGCTCTATTATGAGAAAAGTTTCACTTCCTGACGGACGTGTAAAAGTACTTTTTCAAGGACTCGCACGTGCAAAATCTTTATATAAAGTTTCTGATGACCCAACCATAGCACATGTGGATGTTATACAAGCAACAGAAGTCAACTCCTTAAAAATTGATGCGATACTCGAAGTAGTACGTGAAAAGGTAAGAGCTTTGGCTGCTGTGAGTAATTACTTTCCGCCTGATCTACTGCGTACTATAGAAGAAAACCATGATCATAACCGTATAATCGACCTGATATGTTCAACGATAAAGCTAAAAAAAGAACAGGCATATAAACTTTTTATAGAGACAGATACCGAAAAAAGATTTTTAGATTTAATTGATTTGTTGATTGATGAAATCGAAGCAAATAAACTCCAGCGTGAGATTCGTTCCAAAGTTCATACGCATATAGAAAAAGTCAACAAAGAGTACTTTTTAAAAGAGCAGTTAAAGCAGATTCAAAAAGAGCTTGGAACTGATACATCTCGTGAAGAAGAGATAGAAGAATATAGAAAGAAACTAGAAGCCAAAAAAGAGAAGATGGGAGAAGATGCTTATAAAGAGATAAGCAAGCAGCTTGAGAGATTCTCTCGTATGCATCCTGATTCTTCTGATGCTTCTATGACACAGACATATCTTGATTGGGCCTTGGACCTTCCTTTTGGTGCGTTGTCTAAAAAATCTCTGCGTATAGAAACTGTTGAAGAACAACTCAACAAAGACCACTTTTCATTGAAAAAACCAAAAGAGAGAATCGTTGAGTATTTTGCAGTAAAAGAACTGCTCGAACTGCGAGGTGTTTCATCTAAAAAAAGTGCCGGAGCCATTTTATGTTTTTCAGGCCCTCCGGGTGTCGGTAAAACTTCTCTTGCAAACTCAATTGCCACAGCACTCAAACGCCCTCTTATCCGTATAGCGCTTGGCGGGCTTGAAGATGTGAATGAGCTTCGCGGACATCGTCGTACATATGTAGGGGCTATGCCTGGACGTATTGCGCAAGGGTTGATTGATGCCAAAAAGATGAACCCGGTAATAGTTCTTGATGAGATTGACAAAATTACACGTTCTCAAAGAGGTGATCCTACTGCGGCACTCTTAGAAATTTTAGATCCTGAACAAAACAGTGAATTTCGTGATTATTATTTGAATTTTGATTTGGATTTGGGTAATGTTATTTTTATAGCGACTGCTAATGATGTCGGGCGTATTCCCGCTCCTCTGCGTGATAGAATGGAGTTTATTACATTAAGCTCATACACACCACAGGAAAAATTTGAAATAGCACGTCGTTATTTATTGCCGCAGGAATTGAAAAAACACGGATTGAAAAAGTCTGAACTTACTATATCAAAGCCGGCATTAAAAGAGTTGATTCACAGTTATACGCGTGAAGCGGGTGTAAGAAACTTGCGTCGTCGTATAGCTGAAATGGCAAGAAAAGCAGCAATGGAAATTCTTAAACACAGTGATATCAGTAAAGTTTCTGTGACACTTAAAAATATTAAAAGCTTTTTTGATAAAAGTGTATTTGAAATTGAAAAAACAGACAAGGTTCCTGTTGTTGGTGTAGTAAACGGACTTGCGTGGACTGCTGTGGGCGGAGATGTCTTAAAAATAGAGAGTATCCGTATTAAAGGTAAGGGGAACTTACAGCTTACAGGAAGTCTTGGAGATGTTATGAAAGAGTCAGCACGTATTGCCATGAGTGTTGTTAAAACACTTGTAGACAAGCGAAAACTTAGAATCTCACAAGATAATATTCCACTTACTTTCAAAGAGAAAGAGGAGATAATAGAAGTTGATCCGAGTGAAGTTTACAAGCGTTATGACCTGCATGTGCATGTACCGGACGGTGCAACACCAAAAGATGGACCGAGTGCCGGTATTGCGATGGTAACAGTGATATCTTCCATACTTGGCTCTTATAAAGTTCGTTCAGATATTGCTATGACGGGAGAAGTTTCACTTACTGGAGATGTATTACCAATAGGCGGACTCAAAGAGAAGCTCATTGCTGCATACAAAGCAGACATGACAAAAGCTTTAATACCTGCAAAAAATTATGAAAGAGATTTGGATGATATTCCAAAAGAGGTAAGAGAAGCGCTCGAGATTGTTCCGGTTAAAAGAGTGGAAGAAGTGTTAAAACAGGTTCTTGTGTAGAACCTGTTTAAACGATGACCGTTTTTATTTTTGCAATCAGGTCATCATTGCGTATAGGTTTCATTAAAAACCCATTTGCTCCGCATTCCAATGCCTCAGCCTTTTTCGTTTCATCTGTTGTAAGTACAATAATAGGCAATTGACGCAGATTTTCATCTGCACGCACTACTTTAAGCATATCTATTCCACCCATAATCGGCATAATGATGTCTAAAAGTATCAAGTCGATATCATCACGGCTTTTAAGAACACCTATGGCATCCGAACCATTTTTTGCCTCTACAACCTCTTTTACATTACCGCTTTTCATGAGCATAGATTTTAATAGCTTTAAGTTTATGAGGTCATCATCAACGGCTAATACAACTAAATCAGTTCTTTTCATATATATCTCCTTAAATAAATTTTTCTATAACAAGTCTAAGCAAGTCTTTGTTTATAACATTTTTAATAGTCTCATCCACATACTGCACATCATTTTCATTCTCAGGCATCGCAGGATCCATAATTAATATCAAATGAGTATCAAGATGACTTTTTTTACTGCTTGTTTTAAGTAATTGTGCAAAATCTTTTAAATCTAGGGTTTCACACTCTTTGTCGAATAAAATAAGCTTGTAGCTCTCATTCTCTATCTTATTTTTTAAATCGTCTATATTGTTCGTTATTTCATAACTATAGCCGAGTGTATCAAGAATTCTTGTAAAGAGTTTTGTTTCAAAATGACTTTTCTTAGCCAGTAAAATATCGGCTTTATATTCTGCCGGATATTCTTCTGCTGTTTGTTCTTGCTCTTGAATTGGCTGGATCTCTGGAACCTCGGCTGTTGTAGGTACTTGTTGTACGGCTTCTTCTTGCTCATTTACATCTACGATGTGATCTGCAAGGAAATGATTAAGCAGTGTTATAATTTCTTCACGTACAAGCGGTTTAGTTGTATACTCATCAAGTCCAGCTTCTAAAAATCTTTCACGGTCACCCTTGAGTGCATTGGCCGTAAGTGCAATAATAGGAACATGAGGCTGGTTGTATACCTCTTCATATTCAAGAATTTCTTGGGTAGCTTCTGTGCCGTCTAGGAATGGCATTTGAATATCCATAAAAATTAAATCATAATTGTTGTCTTTTCGTTTTTGAAAAGCTTCAAGTCCATTGGAAGCTATGTCAACGCTTAAACCTAAATCTTCAAGTGTACGTTTGATTAGCTTTTGGTTAATGATATTATCTTCTGCAACAAGTACTTTTGCAGCAAATTTAGAGGAACCTGCTGTAAAAACTTTATGTGAAGTTGTTTTTATTTTTGGTGCGGTAAAATTTTCACTCTGATAATTTTCAAGTGCTGCTTTTAATTTAGTATTATTTAATGGTTCGTATATGGTTTTGAATATCTCAATTCCCATAGCATCAATTTTACGCATAAAGTAAGACTTTGTGAGTAAAATCATTTTTTGCCCTAAATTGCTGTACTCTTGTAACTCTTCTTCATTTGCGTACTCATAATCAATAAACAGCAGGTCATAGCTTATCTGTCTTTGCAATGTTTCAAGTTCATTGGTGTCTTTGAAAGTAGTATAACTTACACCATAAAAATCAAGATACTCTTTGAGGTAAATATCTTGTCTTTTTGTCTTATGTGTAGATTCCAAGATTAGGGCATTGATTCCTAAATAGCTTCCTTTTGAAGTTTCACTAACAGCTTCTATCTCTTCAAAATCAAGTGTAAAGAAGAAAGTCGTTCCTTCTCCCGGTTCACTGTGAAGGTCAAGTTGCCCACCCATAAGTTCAATAAAACGTGCAGAAATAGTAAGTCCAAGACCTGTACCACCATATTTACGCGTAATTGATGTATCTGCCTGTGAAAAAGCTTCAAAAATTCTAGATTTCTGCTCACTGGTAACACCGATACCGCTGTCTTGTACTTCAAATCTTACACGAGTTGTACCTTCTTGCGGTGATTGCAGTTTTCTAATATCAACGTTGATGGCACCGGAACTACTAGTAAACTTAACAGCATTTGAGAGCAGGTTGATGACAACTTCTTTAATTTTTGTTGGATCACCTTTGAGCGGTTGTTCAAGTTCAGGGTCAATAAAACATCCCAAATCAATGTGCTTTTCACTTGCACGTACGGCATACACATCAACAGCACTTTCAAACTCTTCAATAGGGTTAAATATAACATCTTCAATTTCAAGTTTATTACTCTCAATTTTTGAAAGGTCAAGAATATTATTTATAATTTCAAGTAGATTTTCTGAAGATTTTTCAATAATTTCAACAAATTCTTGCTGCTCTTCTTTAAGCCCTGTATCTTTAAGTAATTCTGTAAATCCAACAATTCCGTTGAGCGGTGTTCGGATTTCGTGTGACATGTTTGCCAAGAACATTGATTTTGCTTCACTTGCTTCTTGCGCAGCCTCTTTATCCTGTTTCGTCTGTTCAATAATTTTCTCAAGAAGGCTGTAGGCTTCTTCAGTTCCTTTTGCAGTATGAAGGTTAATATCAATAGCTTTGTCACTTTCATTAGTATCTTCGGCAACTTTTCTGAGGACATTTTCAAGATTTTGGATATTTTTGGAAATTTCATTTGAAAGTAGAAAACCTAAAATTGCCAATATGATTGAGACCAGCCAAATAGTTAATGTAATTGTCAAAAATTGTAAAGCTTCAGTTTTTACTTGAACTGCTCTCTTGTCCATAGTACTTAAAACTGCATTTTCTCCTTCTGAAATGAGATTACTTTTTTCTGAGAGCATAGCAAACCACACACCTGGATTTGTTTCATACTCACCACTAGAAGCTGCAATTAAGATAGCAGCACGTTCGGTATTTAGATCATCAAAAAGCTCAAGAGCATCATCATTTTTAAACAATTCATTGAGTTTTGTTTCAAGTGTCTCGTTCTTAATATTATAATAATTAATAGCATCTGCTTTTGCTATTAAAGAGAGCCATTTATTGATTTCTTCTTCATCCATTTCTGTTGAACGCGCAAGTGTGTAGGAAATAAAGTCACGCTCATCTGCCGTATATGCATTTGCGTGGACTAATGAGATATAGACGGAAGCATAAGTGTTAATTTTACTGTCAAGCTGATTTGATGTAACAGTTTCAAGTTTTCTAATGATTATTTGCTCTGTTTTGCCATATAATTTGCTGTATATATCCTCAAAAGCAACTTGATGGGTGTCAACTAATGTTCTTGAGTGTTTTATACTTTGCATCGCCTGTGTCAATGTGATGTCTTTTTTGCCTTGTGCTTTTAAGTGCTGAAAATAGAGTGCTTCTTGTTGGTCAACTATTTTTCTTTGTTTTAAAAGAGATTTTAATGTGTTTGGCGATGAGTTACCAAGATACATTACCGTCATACCTCTTTCTCGAGATATATTTCTTAGGAGGTTGTTGAGTTCCCTGTTGCTAGAGAGTTTGTCTTGAAGAAGTTGAGCTGCTTTATAATTTTCATATGAGTTATAAACAAAATAACTTGTAATGGAAATTAAAATAATAATTGGTAATAAACTAATAAGTCGAAGTCTATTTTTTAAGCCTATCTGCATCGATTAATCCTCTTCTTTTGAAATTGTTGTAAGTACATTGTCTATTTGTGTGACAGCCTGTGCAATAGCGTCTTTGTCTGTAGAATGTATAAGTGTTTCAAGCTCATTGGTAAAGGCATGCATTCTCATATTATCACTCATACCTTTTAGTTTTAAAGCCTGTCGCTTTAATGTTTCATAATCATTGGCAGAAACAGCCTCATTGATTTTTTTAAATATGGTAAAAGCTTCTTTAATAAAGTCTTCAAAGAGTTCATTAAAACTTTCTAAATCCAAGCCTATTTCATTGGCAGTTTTTTCTTTAGAATATTTTTCTTCACTTTGAGTTTCAATTTCCAGTGCTGACTCCGGTTCAGTTTCAATCTCCGGTTCTTCTTTAAATTCTAAAATAGGTTCAGCTTCTTTTTCTTGAATCTCCAGTGGAGTTTCTTCTGCTATCTCTTCTTCTTTGAATTCCAAAAGTTCTTCCGGCTCTTCCGGCATAATTTCAAGCTTTTCATCATCGGGAGCTATGAATTCATCATCTAAAAGTTCAGGTACTTCAATCTTTTGAGGGACTTCTTCATCTTTAATGGGTGTGAGAGTCTCTTCGCCTGAAAGTCTTGCTATGATATTGTAAAAGTTATCCAAATTCGTTTTTATAACATCTGCATCCGAAGCGGCATTAACAATTGAGAGTACTTCATGAGCATCTTCTATGCGTAGGTTTGCAGCCACTCCTTTTAATTTGTGTGAGAGGATTTTAACATTGTTTATATCTCCCTCATCAAGTGCTGTATAAAGCCCATTTTTAAAATCATTTGCCTGGTCAATAAAATCTTGTATAAATTCTTCGATTAAATCAAGTGGTAAACCAAGTTCTTTGGATGCGATATGCGGATCAAAGACATATGTATTCTTTGGCTGTTCCTCAAGTGCTTGTTTTGGAGCAACATATTCTTTTTGTGGTGTTACATGTAATTGAGGTTCTGTCTCCAGGACCGGTTCTTTTACTTTTTCTACAGGTTTTTCTGGTGCTTGTGTGTGTATGCTTAGGTCACCGACATCAAGCATTTTATCCAGGTCTTCTTCTACATTCAATGGAATGTCATACTCATCTTGTATAAGTACATTTTCTTCTTTTTTCGGTGTAATAGTTTGTACTGTTTTAGGAGCTGCTTCAGGAATAGGTTTTTGTATAATATCACCTGAAATATTATCATACTCTTGGGTCGTTAATGCTCGTAAATTATTAAGATGAACCAAATAGGCTTTTTGACTAGGATTATCTACAAGGTAAGCATTTGTAATGGTAATAATAGCTCTGTAGCTTTTTGAATTTGCATTAATAATGACTTTGGACTCTTCATTGGATTGGGCACATGTAATAAAATCAATCCAATGTACATGTTGAAAATTATGTATGTAACCTGGTGTTTTAACAAACAAGTCGGCAAAATCAGTAACTTCTGTTCGCAGCTCGGCCAAATCTTTATAGCCTAAGGTATGTAAATCTTTTTCATCAATACCTAAAAACTCTTTTTGAAAATTATAAATCAGCATATTTATCCCTTTTTACTCTGTTTCAAGCATTTTTTTGTATGTTTCTTCTGTTTCTTGAATATCTTTACGTGAGGCTGCTCTTCTGGCAGCTATATATCCTGTGATATTTTCATCATTATCTCTAATTGGCAAAATTTCTGTGTCAACCCAGTAATAAAG